>JBBQIQ010000087.1:0-17367 GCA_038325075.1 Bacteroidales bacterium
GTTGCGGGGAATGGCAAGCGATATATTTTTAAGATTGTGAACCTTTGCCCCCTTGATAATAATCGAATTTTCGGGGGTGGGAGTTACTTTTGAGTTGATATTCATATTAATTATTGCATTTCGCGGCTGTAAAATTAATTTTTTTTCAGGCAACACTTGCTTTTGTACAATATATTGCCGTATATTTGTTCCCGGTGAAGGCAAAATGGCCTTCATTCCTTTTGCAACTGTTCAGAATTTATTGTTAAACCAAAGATATAGGAGGCACTCTATCGGTTAAATATCTACGCTACAATTACTAACAAAAGGAGGCACATATGCATGCCCATGCAGTTAGCGATCATGAGCTAATCAACAGGTATTTAGCCGGTAATGAAATCAGCCTTGAACAGTTGATCCATCGCCATAAAAACAAGGTTTTTTCCTACATCCTCATGGTTGTTAAGGATAAACAACATGCTGATGATATCTTTCAGGATACCTTTATTAAGGTAATCCATACATTGCGTTCAGGAACGTACAAGGAAGAAGGAAAGTTCATACAGTGGGTTATGAGGATTGCGCATAACCTGGTTATTGACCATTTTCGGAAATCCCGCAGAATTCCATTTGTTGAAACCCAGAATGACGAGGTAAGTATCTTCGACAACCTGAGGATTTACGATGAATCAGCCGAAGAACGCATTATCACTGAACAAATCTATCAGGATGTTAGGTCAATGATAGATTACCTGCCAGCAGAGCAGCGCGAAGTGCTTATTATGCGTCATTATGCTGATATGAGCTTCAAGGAAATTGCAGAGCAGACAAATGTCAGTATCAATACAGCTTTGGGAAGAATGCGTTATGCATTGATCAACCTGAGAAAGCTGATTGAACAAAATGAAATTTCACTCTCAGCATAGGCTTTTCTGTTTTCATTTTTAAACCGGGGAGTTAACCGACTCTCCGGTTTTCTTTTTATTCCGGGTATTACTTATATTTTATAGATTGTATTGAATTATTTTTTTTCTGTCTGAAATAATAAAGTGCACAAGCATTCGTTTATAGAAGTATAACTTAAAACAATTTTGAATCAACCATAAGCCTATGCCCAAAAGCTTTACCCACAAGGATTTACCTAATGTTCCATTAAATCAAGTCAGCGGATATCCCCTTAAAACAATCAGGACAAATCCGTTAAGTGCTTCACCTGGTGAAGTTGCCATCAGGAACATACTGAACTATTCAAAAGCATTAATTGCTGTGCCAAACAGCCTGACAGATAATTTTAGCTTCATTTTGCTCAATTAGTCAGTTTTGATGTTGTTTTATGAGAACTGCTCTTCCGATTGAAGGGCAGTTTTTTCATTTAATAAATTCCTGTTTCGGGGAATTCTGAAAAATTAGTAATTTTGATCAGGATAAATCTTCTCTAATATGGATGAATTAAATGCTCTCAGAAACCTGGTGCTGGCACCATACATATTAAAAGCTACAGCATTAATTGGTGTCGGCCGCAGAATTGGCGGAAATCAGTTCCGTCATGCTTTTTCAACTCTCGGAATACTCTTTGATTATAAGTATTTTAATGACAGCGTTTTGCTGAAAGCTTCACTGATCCACGACCTGCTTGAAGATGTACCGGATACCATCATTGATGAAATACGCCAGACGGATGATGAGGGACACAGGGTAGTTGATCTGGTGCTTGAAGTAACAAAACGGGAAGATGAAGAAAAGACAGAATACCTGCAGCGGGTACTTGAAACCGGTTCCACAAATGCACTTATTCTAAAGTGTGCCGATCGTATCAGTAACCTCACTGACCTGCACCGCGATACCGATTCAGATATAAAAATTGCAAGGTATCTTGATCAGTCTGAGAAATATATTCTTCCGATGGCCAGGAAAGTCAATACCGATATGGTAATTGAACTTTCGGACATGATTGCCAAACGTAGGGCAATTTTAAACAGGATGAACCCCTGAATTTCGGGGAAGTAGGTTAAGGCGATCTGGTTTCAAGAGGTTTATTATCTCACAATCAGTCTGGCAATATTGTCCCGCATTTCAATAAAAACCGGGCGTAATTGGCTGTCATCATCGGTGCCGTAGTTCACGATAAGTGCCATGGTTGCGTCATGTTCAGGAAAATAGAACAGATCAGCACTGTAACCGAGGTCGCGTCCACGATGCCCCCAGGCATAATCTTTTTCCGGATCCCCGATATCGATGAAATCTTTAAAGCAGGCCACACCCAGTTGCTTGCGCGACTCAACATCGGGATGAAAAACCAGCATTTCGTCCAAAGAAGATTGAGTCAGCAGTGTTTTCTGAACAAAAAGTGCATCCATAAATTTGTACATATCCCAAACCGTGGAATATACACCGCCATAACCGTTACCGCTCCCGGTATTCCATAGGGTGAGGTTTTCAAGGTTACCATTGTTGTACAAGTCAAAATATCCCTGGGCGATGCCGCTTTCAGGTAAGGGGTCGTGCCAGAAATAGTATGTATCGTCAAGTCCCATCTGATCAATAACCTCGTTTTGCAGCGCTATGGAATGAGGAACTCCGGTTGCTGATTCCACGATGAGGCTAAGCAACAGATAGTTGGTATTACTGAATCCGACTGTATCCGCCGGACGGAAATCAAACATGGCTTCTTTGTTATAAACATATTGCAACAAGTCGTCACCCGTCCAGTGTTTAGCAGGATCGTTTAAAACCTGCAGGTAGAAGCCCTGGTCATCAATAACATCATAAAAGCCCGATGTATGGTTCATCAGGTTGCGAATGGTCAATGGCTGGTCTCCGTTAGATATTTTCTTCAGTTTTTCTGAAGGAATGTATTTGCTGATCAGATCATCAAGTGATAAAATGCCTTTTTCCTGAAGCCGCATGATGGCTACCCCAAACATGAATTTGGTGACGCTGGCAATTTTTGAAATATGACAGGCCTGTATGGGGACCTTTTCCCTGATATCTGCCATTCCGGCAGTGCCTATGAAGAAACCGCTGCTGTCTTTTACAAGAAGGATGGCGCCTGGAATTCCTCTTTTTACATAATGATCGAGCAGTTGCTGAAATTCAGCACTTTTTGAATTTGCATGAAATTGCTGATCATCCTCCAATGGACAGGAGATGACGCCTGGCCTGTTGATTTCATCATTACAGGCTATTGCCAGTAACAAAATGGCTATTGCCGACAGCAATTTGCTTATGATCCCGGGCATTCGAGTCTTTCTTGTTTGGGTTTGTCCTGACTTCCTGCATCCTTGAAAAGTGTAAACTGAATCCCTACGGATAACAATCCATTGGGGAGAAGAGGCACATAGCTCTTAACAAATGGCATTTGCAGCCTGAAATCGTAATTTATAAAAATCCTTCTGATGTTGTAATGATACCCTGCATCATACCCTAATCCGACACCAGCCCCGGCAACAAACTGGGGTTTTCCGAAACCTTTTTCCGTTTTCCAGCTTCCATCCGTTTGCCTTGCTGCCCGTTCCGTGAGCAAAAATGCATGCATATATCCTGCATGAAGTGAGGCTTCTACTGAGAATTTCTTTATGTAACGCCGGTAACCTGCCTGTGTTGTCAACAAAGCAGCATGATTCACATGCCTATGGTAAAACCAGCTTAGCCCCACATTCTGGAACCATTTGCCTGTATATACTTTGCCTCCTCCTAAACTAAATGTATTCACATTCCGAAACATCGGGCTTTTAATAGTCTCTTTCCCTCCGAATTCATAAGAAAACGCAATTCCGGGGTGGATGGGTTGATTAAAAACTGCTGTCAGAGAAGCAGGAGGTAAAAGTGTGGCATTGTTGAACAGGCTCACCGAAAATGGCTTCGATTTCCAGGGCTGGGCGTTCAGGATGACCGGCAGCATCAGCAAAACAAACCAAAACCTTTTTCTCATAACGACTTATGCGTAACAGATTAAAAAACGGATGGTTTACCATCTGATCGTTAAATTATCGCAATATTTTACAAATATACGGATGATGGTGAAGCGTTGATCGCCATTTGCATAAAATCAGTAATTATAAATTTTTAAGTGAAGCACAATCGTCTGGTAAACAGTTTACATTAACATTACTTTCTGACTTTGAACGACTTCTGCCGTAACAACCTTAACCAGGTATGGACCCATTGCAACGTTCAGTGTGAAACTGTTCAGATTTCCACTGTCAAGAGGCCTGCTCTCTATCATTCTTCCGGAAAGGTCATAAATAAAAATTTCACCTGCTATGCCTGTGAAATTATTGATCACAATGGTTTTGCCAACGCTGTAGATATTGATCAGGGTTGATAAGGAAGTTCCTGACTTTTCTGTGAAATGGAGTTTGAACCTGTGCTCATTCTCCCCGGAAATATAACTGAAACTGTATTGATTGTCTATCAATAAATCCTGAAGAATTCCTTCCTTTTGATCTTCAAGAAGAATCCGGACTTTGTTGTTGAAGCTTTCAAACCCTTTACAATTCAGGATGAAGTCGCCTGATTCCCCGCATTTGAAGCCAAGTTCTATTACTTCACTGCCAAAAAATGGCAGTTCATTGATGCTGAATTCCATTCCATCTGCAAAACTAAAAAGTTGAGGAGCTTCTTCAATTCCGAAAAGCTTACGGGCATCTGATTTGAGATCGAATCCTTTCGTAGCGTTGTCATTAAAACGGATGAAGGTTAAATCTTTGTAGTCGTTTCCATTGACTTCTACTTCCAGTGTATTGGCTATGGTTGCTTTATAAATTGGCTGATTGTTGTGCACGCGGGCGGATAAAGGAATGGTGATAGACCTGCCTGGGATAAAACCGCATGGACCCAATGCTTTGACAAAGAACCCACTCTGGGCTGGGATGATTCCATTGGTCAGAGATCCAATTGTGCCATTCCATGAGATATATTGCGAACCATTCCACACATAGACCGTCTGCTCTGCTGAATTCAGAATTACCTGATTCCAGTTGATCGCGCTGGTAAACGGATTGCCCATCAGGTTCCAACCTGCATAATTGGTATTGTAATCAGGATTATTGTAGTATAAATAATTCGTTACATCACTGCGGTTTAGCAGGCCAATAAACTGTGCTGTTTGTGGCTGGGATGACTGAATTGAATAACCCCCGCCAGCCTGAAATAGTTCACTTGCTGTTCCGTTAATCCAGTTACCCGAAAACTCCTGAAATGACCTTGCCCAGATCATCTGCTGATTCGTCGGGAAAACACCGTCTAAAGCCGGGAATGGGAAACCCATTGGTGAAGCCAGAAAATGAAATTCAGGACTGGAAATGTTGCGTTTGACAATCGCAGATTTAATGTTCAGGAATTCGGAGCCGATAAATGACCCGCCATCTTCTACAATCAGGCTTTCGCAGGTGGCTTCATGCGTGAGCGTAGGAAAATTAGCTGCTCCTCCCGGTATATAAACAAACAAGCCCGGCCCCGGGACACCATCACTCCAGTTCAACGGGTTGTCCCAGTCATTGCTGGAATTTCCTGTCCAGGTTGTGCTATTACCTATGCAATCCTTCACAAGCATTACGACCGTGTTGTTGGGTTCCACATCGAAGCAGGGCGAGTACATTATTGCTGTGATCTGATCACCGTTTGAGGGTGTATAGGTGAAATCTTCACCATTGTTTGAAATAATATTGCCATTAACAGACCATAGAAATGAATAATCCTGATTATCATTACGCTCAGGAGAAGCCTTAAAAATAACCGGTGTTCCGGCGCAAATATCGTTGGTACTTGCCGAAACGAATGTTTTGGTATTGTAAGGCATTACGTTGGCGCTACCAGGCATCCAGGTTGAATCACAGGCGTTTTTCCCCAGAATGTAATACTCACCTGCCTCCTGGTAGAAAACGACTGGCCCTCCTGTACCGGTTTGTTCGGCACCCAGCTTAAGAAACCTTTCATCGCCAAATTTTTGATAGAGATAATAGGTGACATCGGTTTCTGAATTGTTTATTCCAAATTCGAATCCGACAGCCCCGCAATATTCGCCGCTTCCCCAAATTTCATAAGCAATCGGCGCTGATGTGCAATCAGCGATCTCCATGTAATCTACTGAACCCAATGCTTTACTGCCAGGTAAATCGTTGTTATAAAAAGGCAGTGCAAAACTTTGCAAACCGGTGAGAGCCAGAAAAAGTAAGTTTACAATAACCACTAACTTTTTTGTGTTGTGTTGTGTTGTTTTCATAGTAGTTGAATAACTTCGGGAAAATTCATTCAAATGAGTATAGCAGGATGTATTGATGATTTTTGGTTGATTCACAGGACAATATTTTAGTCTGAAAACTTCTTTTTGAAAGGCACTGATAAATTTAATGGAAAAATATTCATACTTCGCAGTTATTTTTAGTTCAATTACTGAAAATCAATTATATGGAACTAATTCTGCAAGCAAAATTGCTTTTAAAAGTGGTGCAATATACGAAACCCGGAAGCGCTTTTAGTGCGTCTAAGTATATTTTCATCTCTTATATGTCAAATTAAGTGTATTTACTACCGGCGACTGTTATTAAAAATGTTTAACCGGTGCGTATTATCCGCAAAGGTGACATACCTTTGGATAAAAATATTCCCTGCATGGTTCTCAAGTTGTTTTTTATTTCGGTCATTACTGGCCTTGCATTTTCTGCAAATGCTCAGACCCTCAGCGGCAGAATAACCGAACCTGGTGGTCAGCCAATTCCTTATTCTACTGTTTTTGTGAAAGAGGCTTCTTTTGGAACAGCCGCGAATGAGGATGGATTTTTCGAATTACATCTTTCGGAAGGCGACTATACCTTCATATTTCAATGCATGGGATATCAGACCATTACAAAGAAGGTAAAAGTCAGTTCAATAAATAACCCAATGACCATTATTCTACCCGCGATGATTTATTCGCTGCAGGAAGTGGTTGTTTCCGATGGTGGTGAGGATCCTGCTTACCGGATAATGCGCAGGGTTATCCGCAAAGCTCCTTTATATGCCGGAATGGTCAAATCGTACAAAGCAGAAGTCTATATCAGGGGCAGCCTGAACATCCGGAAAATTTCTGCCATGGTGAAATGGATGGCCCGTGATGATCTGAAAGAATCCAATATTAAAGTAGGCGATACATATATTGAAGAATCGGTGAATGAGATTGAATTTACGGCACCAAATCTTACCCGGCAAAAAGTTAAATCAATCCACAGCACTTTCCCGGGTGGGAATGAGAACCGTTCGTCGGGTGCCATCGGATTTATTTCAGGAAATATATATCAACCCGGAGCATTTGGCAATGCAAGATCGCCTATTGCACCCGGAGCATTTAACTATTACAGATTCCGGTATGAGGGTGTAAATACATACGAAGATGTCACAGTTTATAAAATCAAAGTCATTCCCCGTGGCGACGGTCCGCAATACGTGAAAGGTACCTTGTATATCATTGATGGTTTGTGGTGTTTCTACAGTCTCAACATCAACATCAACGAGCAGTTGGGCATGACCATTCAACTCAATCAGTCGTTTGGCGAAGTGAGAGAAGGGGCGTGGCTTCCGGTTAATAACCAGTATAAAATAGACATGGACCTGATGGGGAATGCAGGTGGATTTCTTTACACAACTTCTATCCGTTATAACAACCTGATTGTAAACCCACCTGATATTAAGGCTGTTAAGCCTGCCGCAATAACTGACGCAAAGCCTGATTCAAGAAAAGCAAAAACAGAATCGAAGGTGGCAAAGCTTGATAAAAAATCTGCTGCCCTGGCAATAATTGACAGTCCAACAACAAAAGAAGCTTACCGTATGGCAAACATCCACAACCGGAAGGCTGAATTATTAAGAAAGGACTCGCTGAGAAACAACCACGAATATATAGAACACTATAAAACGGTTTTCGATAGTAATGCACGTAAGAATGATTCTGTTTTCTGGAATAAGATCAGGCCCATCCCATTGGCAAACAACGAATTAAAAAGTGTAAAGGCCTTTGATTCACTTCAATACCGAAATTCTACAAAAACATCAGATTCAACCAAAACCTCAAAACCAAAAAGTAAAAGGTTGTTCAATAACCTTATTTTTGGAGGACGCTATGAGCCAGATACGCTGCAATATTTTGAATTCGACGGACTTCTGGATCCATTTGGCCTGAGTTTTAATGTGGTGGATGGTTTTGTTTACAGGAGCGGGTTTAACTATCAGCGAAATCTTTCAAAAGAATCGATCCTGACAGCCGGAATTAAACCTGGCTATGCTTTCAGTCGAAATGCATTTCTGTGGGATGCCGGATTGGGTTATAGCAGCAAAGGAAAGCTAGGACATTCAGTGAACATAAATTTTGGTTCGGGCAGTTTTGATTTCAATAATGCCGGGGGCGCAGCTTCTATTGAGAACTCAGTTTCATCACTATTCTTCAGGCAAAATCTTTCACGGCTGTATCAAAAAGACTATCTTGAAATCAGGCATAGTATTGATATTCATCCTGAACTGAAGTTTTTGACTGGTCTTTCTATCGCCGAAGCAAGATTGCTTCAGAATGAAAGTGATTTTTCTTTTTTCTACAAGGATGCGAGAGGATATGAATCCAATGTTCCCGATGTAAGTGATTTCCGGATGCAAAACCACGAGGATTTATTTGTTGATTTTGCATTGTCCTACAAACCAATGCCCTATTATGTAATCAAAGATGGCGTCAGGGTTCCCAGGCGTGGCATGAACATGACCCCCACTTTCACCTTAAAATGGAAGAAAGCAATCCCAACAGGTATTTTTGATACCGATTTTGATTTGGCCACTTTAAGTGTTAAGCAGCTTATTAAGCCAGGCCGCGAAACCAGCCTGGAATACGTAGTCGAAGCCGGCTACTTTTTGAATAGTAAAAATGTATATTTTGATGATTTTATGCATTTTCGGACCCAGCCTTTGGTTGTGGGTATCAAAAATCCCTATCCGGTTTTTCAGATGGGTAATTATTACCGCTACAGCACTGATTCGTATTTTGCTGAAGGACACCTTGTTTATAAGACAAACAATTTATTGCTCAAAAGGTTGCCCGTGATCAGAAACCGGATGTGGAACGAAAGCCTGACGCTTAATTATTTGGTTGTTCCTGATTTTAAAAATTGTGTTGAATTTGGCTATGGAATCGGCAATTATCTTTATAACGTGGGGTTCTATGCAGGTTTTGAAGAAGGCAATTTCCGGATGGCCGGTTTAAGGATCTCACTTTGGGTTTTTAGTCAGCGGGAAATTGTGGTGGGAATGTGAAAAGTGAAAAGTGATGCTTCGACTTCGCTCAGCAACCAGGTGAAGAGTGAAAGCTTATTACTCAACTAACCTAACCTTAGCGTCCCGCTAAGGTTTAACTCAAAATACCAAATGCCTGAGAAATGAGTTGTGAGTGAAGAGAGTGAAAAAAGTGAAGAGAGTGAAGAAAGTGAAAAAAGTGAAGAGTGAAAAAAGTGAAGAGAGTGAGTAGTTTGTAGATGTAGAGTAGAGACGCAATGCTTGCGTCTCAATCCAACCCGAGAGTGAAAAGTGAAAAGTGCCCTTCGACAAAGAGCTCAGGGATCAGAAAGTGAATAGAGTGAAGAAATGAGTAGTGAGTAGATGTGGAATAGAGACACAATGCTTGCGTCTCTGCACATTGACCGTGAAGAAAATAATCCTGAGTTATCAGGAGCGAAAATTGAAAAGATATGGAAAGCCAATCCAACAATCCGTTACACGGAAAAACCCTTGAAATGTTACTGAATGAACTGGTTGATTTTTACGGATGGGAACAATTGGGTTATAACATTAATATACGGTGCTTTAACGAAAACCCCAGCATCGCATCGAGCCTGAAGTTTTTACGCAGAACGCCCTGGGCCAGACAACAGGTGGAAGAATTGTACATCCGGGTAATTGTAAAAAGGAAGTGAACGATCGAAAAACGGTGATCATTGTTGGAGGTGGTCCGGCCGGAATGATGGCGGCCTGGACGCTGGCAGGGCGCTTTAAAGTCCACCTTTACGAAAAGGAGAAAATGGTCGGCCAGAAATTCCTACTTGCCGGTAAGGGAGGTTTTAATCTGACCAACCGGCTTACAGGTGAGGAACTGGCTTCAAAATATTCACCCACCGGGTTTCTTAATCAGGCTCTTTCAGAATTCGATAGCTTCAGCTTCCGCGAGTGGTTACTTTCCCTTGGAATTCCAACCTTTGAAGGAAGCAGTGGAAGGGTATTTCCTGAAAAAGGAATCAGCCCGGCACAGGTACTTCGAAAAATTACTGATTCACTGACAGATAGGGGTGTAAAAATTCACCTCAATCATAAACTTGAGTCTTTTCGTCATGAAATGGAATTTTCCTTCAACACCCCAGATGGATTGGTCATCAGAAAGGCGGATTATGTAGTTCTGGCATTGGGCGGAGCATCCTGGCCTTCAACCGGTTCAGATGGCAAATGGGTTACACTTTTTACTGAAAATGAACTTCAGACGTTGAACTTTGAGCCATCGAACTGCGGCGTGAATATTGACTGGCCCGACTCTGTGAAACAGTTCCATTCCGGCAAACCATTGAAAAATATAACATTAAGAGTTGGTGAAAAGATAAGCAGGGGAGAGGCGCTGATTTCGGATTATGGTCTGGAAGGCAATGCTGTTTATCCGCTGGTTCCTGAAATAAGAAGAGCGATTAAGTTAACTGGCTTATCTGAAATAGTTTTCGATTTTAAGCCATTGAACACAGAGGAGCAATTGATTCAAAAAACGGTTGGTAAAAAGATCAGACCTTCAGATTATGCTTCTGTGTATAAACTTGATTCCGGCAGTATGGCTGTTATTAAGGCATACACTAGCAAGGAAACCTATACTGATGTTAACAGATTTTCGGCTGCTATAAAGAATATCATAGTTCCGGTATCTTCCCTGAGGCCGGTGGAAGAAGCAATATCAACCGTTGGCGGATTGGATATGGTTGAGCTCAACCCAGACTTTTCCCTGAAAAAATACCCCCATATTTATTCAATAGGCGAAATGGTTGACTGGGACGCGCCCACCGGCGGTTTTCTACTTCAGGGGAGTTTTTCGATGGGGTATTATGCAGCATTGTCAATCCTTAAAAGAGAGGATTTCAGGTAAATGTCTGAATATAAATAACATATTTTAATAAAAATGAAAAGAGACATGATGCATCACGTCTCTTTTCGAATTTTAACATCAAATCTTGAGTCCACTCCGAAAACTAATTATTTTACACCATTCCGATGCCATACGTACGATACACCAATTTCAATATATTGGTATTCAATATTTTGATGGCTCCCCCTACTGCAAATTGCGGGGCAGGCATGGCGGGTTGGTGTCTATTCTTTATTGACTTTTCAGAGCAGGCTCAGGGTTATTTTACCGAAGGCAAATCCGAAATTACAACGAAGCGTCGCCACTGGTTTTAACCTCAATGGCTTTAGCATCTTCCATAATTACATCATAAGCATATCCTGCTCCGAAGTCCTTGTCAAGTCTGATAACACCTTCGAAAGTAACCACACTGCCTTCTTCAAGTGCATCCATCGTGGTAACGGTAAGGTCATAACTTCCGCCTGATTCGGTACCATCCTGAATATGAGCCCAGTTTTTACTCATGATGTTTTGGTTATACTTCACAACGACACCACGTATTTTAACTGTTTTTTCGGCATAGTTGCTTTTGTTTTTGAAAAGTTCTGAAATCGTGATCCCGTCTTTTAAAGGTTCAACAGAGATATCTGTCAGCCTTTGAGCTGTAATTTTCCCGGGTGATTGTCCCATCTTTTTTTCCGATGGTGGGGTTGGGCTAGGATCGTTCACGAATAAAATTGAGGGAAAGGTGCGGTTAAGCTCCTTGCTCTTGAAGTCATTCATTTCCATGGCATTGGTAAAATAAATGACATCTCCCGTTTTGGCTTCCTGTTTCGCGACAGCTATCCAGTATTTTTCATTGTTTTCAAATACCTGAAGATAGGTGTAGTTGGAAGTTTGGATTGCTTCAATTACGCTGACTGCATGGGTTCCGGGAGGTAAATCACCGGCAACAGCGGTTTTTTTGTCCTGATTGCATGCAGTCATGCTGAATAGAATAGTTACAAACGACAATATTAAAGTCAGGTTTAAGCTTACTTTTTTCATGGATGAGTTGTAGAGTGGTTAATAAATCGTTGAATTCCGCAAAGATATTTATTTATCCTGATACTTGGATATAACAACAGCGGTTTCGGCAGAAACCGCTGTTGGTTGCGTTTGTTATGCGAATAAAAATTAATAAAAAATCTTCGGAATGCTAGTTTTTATTGATCATTATCTTTTTTGTAACAATTGAGTTATCCAGACTGATCTTTAAAAAATACATCCCCGGAGAAAGAATTCCACCTTGAATTAACAGACTTAATGGCCATTCATGATTTCCCTTTTCAACAGATCCGATCACCTTGCTTCCGATGATTCTCCCTTCTGCATCCATCAATTCGATGGAAATGTTCACAGCGATCTGAGTTTCCATTAAAATCCTGCTTTCCGGTGAGCCCGGATTCGGCGAAACCGTTATCCGCGTTTTTGCTGGCAACAGATTGTTGCCGCCGATGATGAATGTAAAGATAAGGTGATGGTTTTGTGCGTCTATTAAAGTGTCAGAATAGACCGGAAGAGAGCCATCAATGGTTCCGACACCCTCGTAAAGACCATAAGAAAGGTTCTGAAAAACCAGTGAATCGGTGATTATTGTTCCTGTGAAAGTTCCTTCAGGCCCGGTTACAGATATTTCAGCATCATAGAGCGGGTATCCATATTGATCAACCGCTTTGCATACAATGTCGGTTCGGATGACATTCAGTGTAAAATCAACATCGGTGGTAGAAAGCCCGGCTTCAACCATTACATTTTCAATTGATTGTGTATCGGTGTATGGGTGTGATGCGGTTACGGTATAGGGTCCCGTATCTAATTCCATGAAGTAAAAACCGTTGGCCGAAGGGTTCGTGGATTGAGAACCGGCAGTAACAATAGCCGAAGTTACATCTGCGGTTCCTCCTGCCAGCATTACCGTTCCCTGAATATATCCCGTTGTCGGCAAAGGGTTTAATGTGAAGTCGATATCAGCGGTTGTTCCACCGGGTGTTACATTGATACCGGCCCTGATCAGAGGGGTATAACCAGCCAGGTCCGCTTCAACATCCCAGACACCCACTTCAGTTTCAAGACTATAAAAACCTTCTGAATTTGGATGGGTAGTGTGGGCGCCAGCAGAAATTAATGTCTGGGTTACATCACCGTTTCCACCATTCAGAAGGACCTGACCTGTTATGAAACCTGTTGTTGGAATTGGTTCAAGCAGGAAATCCACACCGAGCGTAGCCTGGTCCTGGAGTACAATTACCCCGGGTACTGATGCGGGAAAGTAACCGGCCAGTGTCGCTGTTACAGTATATGTACCGACCGGAATATCAGTGAAAATATAATATCCGGTGGCGTCGGGATAAGTGGATTCGTTTCCGGCAGTGACAACAACCTGGGTAACATTCCCGGGGCCACCATTCAGTGTAACCTGACCCTGAATGCCGCCAAACTGCGGATCCCAGACGCCTAAAGTTCCGTCTAGCAAGAGGTTCTGAGCATAAATATCAGAAGCTCCGTTCCGGTTATCTTCCCAACCAATGATCCATTGGTTGTTCTGAAATTCATTGATAACGGTATGCACTTTTGAAGATGCCGCAGTGCTGACATTCACCGAATTACCAGGCCATACAAAACTGCCATCGGTTGCAATCCGCATGGCTTTCAACGACGAAACCGAGGCTGACGTAGATTCATCGTAAAGAACAATCATATCGGTAGGAGAACTTCCGGCACCCAGAGGCAGAATCTGTGTTGCAGAAACCGGAATAAATACCATGCCGCTGTTACCCCATTGGCGAATACCACCGGATGCTAATTTCTGACCAAGGATCCCTTTCAGGTTTTGATTGCCGCTCATTTCATTCCAAAAAACAAAGACATCGGAAGATCCGGAGGGGCAGGCCAGGTATGGATAGAAATGGTTCATTCCACCCTGAGTTGAGGCTTCTACGCCGTTGGCCGGAAAAAGGACGGCTCCGGAAGAACTGATATGCTGTACCCAAACCGACGACAGCATGTTATTGTCGCGGTCATCGTGCCAGGCAATGTAAAAACCATCGCTGCCATCGTTGATATATGGAAAAATCTGTGTCCAGGCTGATATTCCACCGGCATCTGAAATAACTGTTGGTGAAGCCCATACCGGAGCACCGCTGGCGTTATAGCGTTGGGCAAAAACATGTCTGGTCGGGGCGTTGGGCGGGCCGCTGTCTTCAAAGTATTTCATGATCACTTCATCCGTGCCAACCGGCATAAGCTGCGGCCATTTGAGAGCATTGGATGTACTCAGCGTGATGCCATTGTCGCCCCATTGTTTGGCTCCCGCCGGGCTAATCTTTTGAATAATAATCACATCATCCGACATCCATGCAAAAATGGCGTTTCCGGCCTCTGTGCAGGTCGCTTTCGGAGATGCATTAAAAGCTGAATTGTTTGACAACGCAATTCCATTGGTTCCCCAAACAAACGATCCGGTAGGAGAAATCCGATACGCGTAAGCATTGTTATTGCCATTCCTGATATCCTGCCAGGTCATCACGCAGTGATTGTTCACATCGGTAGTCATATCCCAATCGGTGAGCCATGTCATGGAGGCATTGCTGCTAATCAGAATGCCGCCACTTGCCCAAAGTTCATTACCCTGGCTGTCGAGACGTTGAAGCCTGACATCGTAATTGCCACTTTCGTTCGAAAAGTAGCCGATGTAAGTGTCGCCATTCGGGCAGGATGCAACTTTCGGGATGGCTTGTTCCCCGGCAAGACTGCAGATTGCGTTGTTAACAGTGGCATTGTTACTCCATTGTGCAAAAGCAATGTTTGAGGTTAAGAAAAGAAGCATGAAGATTTTAGTAATTCTTTTCATGTCAGTTGAATTAGGATTTCAGAAGATTATCGGGTTAATATTTGGTTGTAATGTCAATAAAAAATAAGCTTGAAATTGCAAAAACTTGCATGGTTGATTCATGTAGGGAGCTTTCAGCAATTCAAAATGCGTTTCAATTTACAAATATAGATCAATCAGATTTTTTTAAGTCAACAATCTTATGAATTATTTTTAGGAAGTTAATCTATAATTAATGACATTTATAGGTGATAACAGGGTTTGAAAGATAAATTCCGCTTATATTTTTTATATATTCGCAGCCTATAGCGCATCTAAATGGATTTTTCTGGCAAGACATTCTGGATTACAGGGGCTGCTTCCGGCATGGGAAGAACGGTAGCCCTGCAACTGGCAAAATACGCTTCGCTCATAATTATTTCTGACCGCGATCAGACAGGTCTTGAAAAAACATCCGATGAGGTTTCAGCTATGGGGGCCAGAGTACGGGCTGTTATACTCGATATGTCTGATTCTGATGCCATCAGAAACGAAGCCAAAAAAATACTTGCTGAAGGAATATCCATCGATGGGCTATATCAGTTTGCAGGAATAAGTCAGCGCTCGCTGGTCGTGGAAACACCTTTGGAGAATGACCGCAGAATAATGGAAATCAACTTTTTTGGAACAGTGGCACTTGCAAAAGCAATACTTCCGCACATGATTGCCAATGGGGGAGGGCAAATTGCAGTTACCTCCAGCCTTGTCGGGAAGTTTGGATTTCCTTACCGTTCGGCCTATTCAGCATCGAAACATGCCTTACACGGGTTTTTTGAAAGCCTTTTGGCCGAAAACAGCAAGTTCAATATTAAGGTCAGCATTCTGATCCCGGGAAGGGTGCAGACAAATATCTCGAAGTTTGCCATTGACAAGGAAGGTAAGGAATACGGGAAAATGGACCCGGGCCAGGCAAACGGTATAACACCAGAGAGAGCTGCCATCCGGATTTTAAGAGGATTACATAAGGAGAAAAAGGAAATAAAAGTTGGGGGAAACGAATTACTGATGCTTCAGATCAGGAGATTTTTTCCATCCATGTATTACAAATTGGCAACCAGAATTAAACCAGTATGAAAAAAGCTTGTCTTTGTTTTTTTTTTGTAAATAACTTTGTAGCGTAAAATGGCAAAACGGATTAACGGAATTCAACAGTTGGGTGTGGGCGTAACCAATATTCAGGAAGCATTTTCCTGGTATCGCCGGTTTTTTGGGATGGATATCAAGATGTTTGAGGAGGCTGCCATGGCCGAACTGATGCTGCCTCACACCATGGGCGAACCCCGCGAACGACATGCTATTCTGGCGCTCAATCTTCAGGGTGGCGGCGGGTTTGAAATCTGGCAGCATATCGGTAAGGATCCTGAAAAACCTACATTTGAGTTAAAACTTGGTGACCTTGGAATTTTTATAGGGAAACTGAAGTCTGCTGATATTGAGAAAACCTATACTCAGTTTAAAAAGTGGAATCTTGAAGTTTTAACTGATATAGTATTTGACCCATCCGGGAATAAACATTTCTATCTCAAGGATTTGTATGGAAATATCTGGGAAGTGGTTTTAGAATCGTCTATCTTAAAAAAACAAAAATCAGTTAACGGTGGGGTTTTTGGCGTTGTTATCGGTGTGAAGGATATGGACGAAAGCCTTTCCCTTTATCAAAAGATACTGGGTTACGATCTGGTTGTGTATGATGAAAAAGGAACTTTTTCCGATCAGGCGAACTTGCCGGGAGCACAACATAATTTCAGAAGGGTTTTACTGAAGCATTCTGAAAAGCGAAACGGCTCTTTCAGCCCACTGTTCGGTCCTACCTGCATCGAGCTGGTTCAGGTGTTTGACAGAACGCCCCGCGATATTTATGAAGGGCGTTTGTGGGGCGATCCGGGATTTATTCATTTGTGTTTCGATATTGATGGAATGGATGATCTTCGCGAAGAAGTTAAAGAAAAGGGTTTCCCGTTTACTGTGGATAGCGCCAAAGACATGGATACCTTCGATATGGGTGAAACTGCAGGCAGTTTTTCTTACATCCAGGCACCTGAAGGCACACTGATCGAGTTTGTTGAAACCCATAAAATTCCACTGGTTAAAAAGCTTGGTTGGTATCTTGATCTGACCAAGCGCAAAGCCGGTCCGCTTCCAAAGTGGATATTTAGTTTGTTTGCTGTCATGCGGGTGAAAGAATAGGCACTGGGCGCAGAGCTATATGGTTTAGGATCAGTAAATGATAAAATCAATATCGTTCGTAATCTCTGAAATCAGGTCAACCTGATTAATGAAACACGATTCTTCTGTGATCTGTT
The DNA here is from genome assembly GCA_038325075.1 of Bacteroidales bacterium. Classification (GTDB taxonomy): domain Bacteria; phylum Bacteroidota; class Bacteroidia; order Bacteroidales; family Lentimicrobiaceae; genus Lentimicrobium. Next base: position 17,300 of record JBBQIQ010000087.1, read on the forward strand.
TGCTTATTATCAGAAATTAACCTGAGCAGGTAAATTCCGCTTTTTAAATTTTCTTTTGACAAAACAAA
>JBBQIQ010000088.1:0-17252 GCA_038325075.1 Bacteroidales bacterium
TGGATTTATGGGAGAAATTTCTATGTTCATGCAATATGGACCTACACCACCAAAAGGAGCAGAATACGAATTTTTATTCCATCTTTTTTGTGCTATTAATTCATGCAGGTAGGTTGGTGCTGTTAATTTTTTAATATATGTGTTTGCATCATTGGTTCCTGGAATCCTAAACTGGAGTTAAAATTAATAACCATGTATTATTTAGGTTAATTCCAGTTTAAAGCATTCTAAAATTTGTCTTTGTTTTTTTGTGATTTCATTTAAGATATTTGTATTCTCGTCAATAAAGGTTTTCTTTATTTTTCTTAATTCTAAAAGGACTTCCTTTATTGTCAGTTTATCGAACAGTTCATTTTCTTTCATTGTCTTTGACATATTCATGTATAAAATCAAGGCAATAAATTTAACAAACAATTTTCCTTGCATGGTCGTATCAGAATGAACCCTTAACCTGTTTCCGTCCATTTCATTTTTCAACACATCAAATATTTTTTCTATCACATCTTTGTTTCTATAATCATCCAGCAACTCACGCTTGTCTATTTCCGATTCTCTCCCCACCACTATAAAATAGCCTTGGTTATGTAAATAGGCATCGATGCTCTTCATGTCCTTTTCCATTGCCGTTGTTTTTTCGTTCCACTTGAAGTATTTCCTATATTTTATCGGAACATTTGCGTTAATGGCATCTCCAAACTCCTGGATTGTTCCAAATGCGACTTGATCATATTTATCTTCAATATCCATCAGTTTAGATAGGAAAAGATGTCTCTGTTCGAGTTCTGCTTTTTCGTTGAAAAATACATGTGCGTCAAGTTGGATTGATTCAAAGGTGATTTTTGATTTTACATAATGAATAATTTCCCCCTTGTATTTGAATGCACTCTGGTTACTCTTTAGTTCCTTTTCATGTGCTATAACCAAGTCTTTTGCCTTTTGCAGGCTAAACGAGAGTGGCTGCAAAAACCCGAAGTTTTCATCCAGTCCATGCATCCCCAAGATATTGGCCGTGCTACAGAAGCCCCTATCCATAACCAATTTTATTTGTTTCAAATCGAAAAAATCCAGGTATTTAAGGAAATTCCTGATGGTCGAAACATCCACAATACTTCCAGGAAATATATTGTAATAAAATGGCATGGTAGTCTTTTGGCAGCATGCCATCCCAATATTGATCTGGGCCAGATCCTCCTTGTCTCTGTTATACCCCCATTCAACAAAGCTTATTTCTGTAGAGTAGCTTGAAACGGACGTAATATCGTAAAAAACACCCTGGTTAGGGTTCAGATGTTTTATCCATGCTTTATTGAAGTCAAGTCGGGTTGTTTGGGCAAGTCCCAAATTTTCGTAGAAACCTGAAATCTGTGATGAATGCAACCTTGCTACTTTGGGAAGGTTTTGTTCATCAACCCAATAGTGGAATAAATAGCTTGCGGTAGCCTCTGACATCTCATAGTAAGCAAGTGCTAAAATGTTTTCAGCATCATCCGGGAAATACTCCCCCAGAATGCCTTTTATGCCAGACCTGATTGCCAGATGCTCCAACAAGGCTATATTCCCGTGGCTTTTCGAGATAACTTTCGAAAAATCCAAATTCTTACTTTTATGCCCATTCCTGTTCTCAGCACCGAGATATTTTCTTTTTTGAACTGGCTTCTTTTTTTCTTTATCCCAAACCGAAGTTACTTCGTACAAGTAATATCGATCCTTTATTTTTTGTCTAACTATGTATGACATGGTTACTATTTTATAACCATGCTAAATTACTCCACAATCTATTATATACAAATATTATAGCCTATTTTTATTAACATGGTTATTAACATTAAAATCCAATTTAGGTCAGTAGCTCGTCATTCGGGTAAGTTGGAAATTGGAGGTCAGATGTCAGAGGTCCACAATCTGAATTCCGCAACCCGCCTGACCGCCTAATGATTGCTTCTCAATAAATATTGCTTGTGTCATTCGGGTAGGATGAAAATTAGAAATTAGAAATTAGAAATTCCATCGTTGTTGGCGCAGCAGATGCAATCTACAATCCGAAATCCGAAATCCGAAATTGATTACCTCACCTCACTTCCATTCTTCATTGCCGTGGTGGGTGCAACAAAGCTCAATCGTCCATCGTGGTCTTCCGCCATCAGGATCATGCCCTGCGAGTCGATGCCCTTAAGGTTTCTCGGAGCCAGGTTCACCAGGATGGTTACCTGTTGTCCGATGACGTTTTCAGGCTCGTAATACTCTGCGATGCCGGATACGACAGTTCGCTTATCGATGCCGGTATCAATGGTGAGTTTCAGCAGTTTTTTCGTTTTCGCAACTTTCTCAGCAGCGATGATGGTGCCGGTGCGAAGGTCAATCTTGCCGAAATCATCGAATTCTATAACAGGTTTTGCCGGGCTGGCCGTGGCGTTTTCGGCTTCATTACTCTTTTTTGTGTCGAGCAGTTTCTGCACCTGGGCTTCAATCGCTGCATCTTCGATGCGTTCGAACAGCAGTTCAGCCTCGCCCAGCAGATGCCCGTCAGAAAGAAGGTCTGCGCTGCCGGCTTTATCCCACTTCGAGGTTTCCAGGTTGAGCATCCGGTTCAGCTTTGTCGCACTAAAAGGCAGGAAAGGTTCACCCAGAATGGCCAGATTGGCACAGATTTGTAAAGATATATTCAGATTGGTCTGAACCTTCTCCGGATTGGTTTTAAAGGTTTTCCAGGGCTCGGTTTCGGTCAGGTACTTATTACCCAGACGGGCCAGGTTCATCAGCTCATTCAGGGCTTCGCGGAAACGATACAGTTCAATGCTCCGGGCAATCTTTTCCGGGAAACCGGCCATTTCGGCCATTACCTGACGGTCGTAATCGTCAACCGGACCCAATGCCGGCACTTTACCCTCAAAATATTTTTGAGTAAGCACCAGGGTGCGATTCACAAAATTGCCGAAAACAGCCAGCAACTCGCTGTTGTTACGGGCCTGAAAATCGCGCCAGGTAAAGTCGTTGTCCTTGGTTTCAGGGGCATTGGCCGTCAGCACATAACGCAGCACATCCTGTTTGCCGGGAAACTCTTCAAGGTATTCATGCAACCAAACCGCCCAATTGCGCGAAGTGGAGATCTTGTCGTTCTCCAGGTTCAGAAACTCGTTGGCCGGAACATTCTCCGGAAGGATAAACGAACCTTCAGCCTTCAGCATTCCCGGAAATACGATACAGTGGAACACGATATTATCCTTACCGATAAAGTGCACCAGTTTTGAATCAGCCGATTTCCAGTAAGGCTCCCAGTCTTTGCCGGTTTGTTCGCCCCATTCGCGGGTAGCCGAAATGTAACCGATGGGTGCATCAAACCATACATAAAGTACCTTACCCTCTGCTTCCTTCAGCGGAACCTTCACACCCCAGTCGAGGTCGCGGGTAACGGCACGGGGTTGCAGGCCATGATCGAGCCATGATTTGCACTGCCCGTAAACATTGATCTTCCAGTCGTCCTTATGACTTTCGAGAATCCATTCGCGCAACCAGGGTTCGTATTTATCGAGGGGCAGAAACCAGTGTTTGGTATCGCGCATCACGGGCACGCTTCCGCTCATGGCTGACTTTGGATTGATAAGATCGGTGGCATTCAGAGTGGTGCCGCAGTTTTCACACTGGTCGCCATAAGCCTTTTCAAATCCGCAGTGCGGACAGGTGCCGGTTATATAACGGTCAGCCAGAAAGGTCTTGTGCTCCTCGTCATAATACTGAAGCGAGGTTTTCTCGATAAACTCACCTTTATCATATAAGTTGGTGAAGAATTCGGAAGCCGTTTTGTGGTGGATCGGGTTGGATGTCCGCGAATAGATATCGAACGAAACCCCGAAATCTTCAAACGATTTCTTAATAATGCCATGATACTTGTCCACCACCTGCTGCGGGGTAATGCCTTCCTTGCGTGCCTTGATGGTAATGGGTACGCCATGTTCATCCGATCCGCCGATAAACACCACATCTTCGTCTTTTGAGCGGAGATAACGCACATAAATATCGGCAGGCACATACACCCCGGCGAGGTGGCCGATATGAATGGGGCCATTGGCATAAGGGAGGGCCGAGGTTACGGTGTAGCGTTTAAAGGTTTTGGCAACTGAATCTGACATGTGAAAGGTAAATTTGAAATCAGGTGCAAAGATACAAGAATTGGGTATGCCTGTGTACCAGTGATTGAAGACCCATAGCTCAATAAAAGTTCTCTTATAGTTTAAAATTCTGATCAGGATTTCCGTTTACATCCCTGATGTCGGGTATAAAAAGTTGCTTGTTAGCCCTCTCTGATATGGCTCTCTGTTGGGTTGGAGTCGCTTTAATCATCAAAATAGGGATAAACAGCGTTTTTTTGTTATATTTGTCCTCATATTTCGAATTACTCTGTTAATCCAGTATTTTAAATCGATTCAAGGTTCAAATCACAGAGTTAGAATTCCGGGTCCGGGCTTTCTGGTGGCAAGCAAAGGTTTGATTTGTTTTGACTCTGCCGGTAATAATTGTTGAGAAATCCAGGTTAAATGCTGAATTTAAACCCTTTTGAAACCCGTAAACGGGTTTTAGATTTCTCCAGAATTCTTCAGATCAAAAAAACATGGCCTACAACATTTTTTGCCGGACAAAAATATTTAAGCATAACTTAAATATCCAGACCCGACTTTGAATAAAAAAAGATTAATCAATTAAAACAGTTAAAAATGTTAAGTTTCAAAAAATTAATTAAAGACTCCGATTTCGATGAAAATCTCAGTCGGGAAAGATTTGTGGATTTTCTTTTCACTCATCTTGATCAGTTTGGCGATCCCAAAGATGCAATCAACAAATGTATCGACTACGCATTCGGGAAAGATAGCAAAGCCGGAGGTTTTCTGCTTGCAGCTTTTTACGAAGACAAGCTTGTTGGTACATTGATTATAAACAATACAGGAATGTCGGGTTATATCCCGGAACATATTCTGGTTTACATTGCTGTTGATGCTTCATACAGGGGAAAAGGCTTCGGCAGACAGATTGTCGAAAAAGCTGTTTCTGACTGTTCCGGAGATGTGAAACTTCATGTTGAATATGAAAATCCCGCAAAGCGTCTTTATGAGCGTATTGGCTTTACAACCAAATATGCTGAAATGAGGTTCAAAAAATAGCAAAAGCCATGGCAACCTTAAATATTCAAACTGACCAGATAATCGGAAATATCAGGAAACTTAACGAATTTCTGAAACCAAGAGGGATTGAATGGACTCTTGTTACTAAAATCCTGAACGGATACAAACCCGCCCTTGAAAAGATACTCTGGGATCCTTCCATTGACCAGGTTCATTCAATCGGGGATTCAAGAATATCAAACTTAAAAGCGATCAAAGAAATCAGGCCGGATATAGTTACCATCTATATCAAACCACCAGCTATAAACCAGGCTAAAAATGTTATCAGATATGCTGATATCTCACTTAATTCGTCCTTTGAAACTATCCGTGAATTAAATCTTCATGCCGAAAAGCAAGGCAAAATTCACCGAATTATTATCATGATTGAAATGGGTGAACTGCGTGAAGGTGTTGTGAGAGAAAATATCCTTGGGTTTTATGAACAGATTTTCCGGTTGAAAAATATTTCAATCATCGGCATAGGGACAAATCTGGGTTGTATGTACGGCGTTGAACCTACCTTCGATAAACTTATTCAGTTGAGCCTTTATAAGCAATTGATTGAAACTTCATTCGGGGTTAAACTTGAGATGGTATCCAGTGGCAGTTCAATTACGTTACCCCTTATTCCGATGAATAAAATTCCTAAGGGAGTGACTCATTTACGGATTGGTGAAGCTGCTTTTTTAGGGATTTCCCCTTATAATGCAAAGAAATTCCGGAACCTGTCAACGAATGCTTTTAATTTTTCGGCTGAAATTGTAGAACTTGAACAGAAAGAAGTGGTGCCGGACGGAACCATCGGAGACGGAGCTGTCGGGGTAACTGCGGAATATGACTCAATAAAATATGATGAATCATACCGCGCAATTGTTGATTTCGGAGAACTGGATGTTGATCATCACAACCTTATCCCCAAAGACAAAACAATAAAGTTTGTCGGAACGACTTCAGACATGACGGTTTATAACCTGGGACAGAAAAGCAGTAAATATAAAGTAGGCCATCAGCTCCATTTCAGTCCGAACTACATGGCTGTTGCAAGACTTACGAATTCAAAGTATATGACTAAAACCATTCTCTAAGAACTCTGTTTCAATGCATTGGATTGATTTTACCACCCCTGGCCTTTCATTGCTTTCTTACCGGTTCCCTTCAGCAGAAAACAAACTAAATGAAAATACAGATGGAATGGAAAAAGCTTGAGCTTGAATTAATTAATTTTCGGAAACGCCTCCATAAGTTTCCTGAGCTTTCGGGAAAAGAAAGGAGAACGGCTAACCTGGTTCTTGATTTTGCCCGAAGGTTTCATCATGCCAAAATTATAACAAAGCTGGGTGGCGAGGGCCTGGCGGTTGTTTTTAACTCTAAAAAGGCCGGCAAAGCTATTCTTATCCGTTGCGATCTGGATGCATTGCCCATTCAGGAAATTAATGAGTTTGATCATAAATCGGTTTACCCTGAGGTTTCGCACAAATGCGGACACGACGGGCATATAGCTATAGTGTCAGGATTAATCCCATTATTGTCAGATGAAAAGATCAAACGTGGTAAGGTAATACTGCTCTTTCAACCTGCTGAAGAAACCGGTGAAGGTGCCTTCAGGGTTTTGCAGGATTCAAAGTTCGGAGAAATTACCCCTGATTATGTTTTTGCACTTCATAATTTACCGGGATTTCCGGTCAATGAGATTTTGGTTAAGGAAAATGTGTTTGCTGCCTCTTCAGGAGGGTTGATTATCAAACTAAAAGGAATTTCTTCGCATGCCGCCGAACCTGAAAAGGGAATTACACCTTCTCTTGCCGTTGCAGAACTAATCAGGCGGTTAACGGTGCTTCCGCGGATGAAATCATTAAAGGATTTTTCTTTAGTTACCATCATACATGCACGGATAGGCGAACGGGCATTTGGAACAACTCCAGGCTATGGAGAATTGATGGCTACGCTGCGTTCTTACAGTGAAGGTGATATGCAGATTATCAGGAAACAAGCTATGAAATTAATTCGGTCAGTCGCGCTAAAACATAGCTTAAACTATGAAATTGAATGGGTTGAAGAGTTTCCGGCGACCATTAATGATCCGGATTGTGTTAATATAATCCGGTCTGCGGCTCTTGAAAATCATTCCACCATTAACGAAATAGGGCAACCTTTCCGGTGGTCGGAGGATTTTGGCCATTTCACACAAAAATTCAAAGGCGCCATGTTTGGGATCGGTGCAGGCAGGGGGCATCCCGAATTGCACCATCCTGATTATGATTTTCCCGATGAAATCATAGTAACAGGCACAAAAATGTTTCACTCAATTATTAAGAATATTTTAAGTTAACACTATGTTTCAATCATCTTATATTGAAATCTCCAGGTCAGCGATTCTAAAAAATATTCATTTTATCAGGAATTTCCTGAATGAGGGCGTAAAATTGTCTTACGTTGTAAAAGGCAATGCCTACGGCCATGGAATTGAAGAATATATCCCGATTGCCGAAGAAGCCGGAGCCGATCATTTTTCAGTTTTCAGTGCAGATGAAGCCCTGCGGGTGAAAGAAGTCTGCCATAAGAATACGGAGGTAATGATTATGGGATATATTGATAATGAGGAACTTGGGTGGGCAATTGAAAATAATGTGGAATTCTACGTTTTCGACTCTGATCGTCTGGAAGCGGCAATTGCAATGGCAAAAACACTGAATGGTAAAGCTAAAATTCATGTGGAAGTTGAAACCGGTATGAACAGAACCGGCTTTGACGCTCAGGGATTGAAAAAAGCCATTGAACTAATAAAAACTAATGCTGAATTCATCACTTTTAAAGGGGTTTGTACGCATTATGCCGGGGCTGAGAGTATCACCAATTTTGTAAGAGTTCAAAATCAGATTAAACGTTTTAGTCAGTACAGGAAAACTATTGAAAAAGCCGGTTTAAGACCAGCATATTATCATACAGCCTGTTCGGCTGCTTCCATTACATATCCGAAAACACAAATGGATATGGTTCGCATCGGGATATTGCAGTACGGTTTCTGGCCAACACGTGAAACTTTCATTCAATACATTCATAAAAACGGCGAACCGCAGGAACATCTGATACGGATACTCTCATGGAAATCGAAGATAATGAATGTTAAAAAAGTAAATACCGGAGAGTTTATCGGATACGGCACTACCTTCCTCGCACAGAGTGAAAAAAAAATCGCTACTGTTCCGATTGGTTATTCACATGGCTTTTCGAGAAATCTAAGCAATCAGGGCAGGGTGCTGGTTCATGGCATCAGAGTGGCGGTAATAGGGATTGTTAACATGAATGTAATGACCATTGATGTTACCGGAATTGAAGATGTTAAAAAAGGCGATGAAGTGGTTATCATTGGCGACCAGGGCGAACTTGAAGTCTCGGTAGCCTCATTCAGCGAATTGAGCTCCCAGGTAAATTATGAAACACTCACCCGTTTGCCTTCAAATATCCCCAGAAGAATTGTTGATTAATTCATTTTAGACTGAAGTGCTGTAGGGCCAATTCGTGTTGAAATAGAAAATAGCAATAGGGACAGTATGGACACGACATGTCGTGTCCATACTGTCCCTGGATTCAACTTTTTACTTTAATAATTCTCCTGCTTCTGCTCAAAATAAGCCATCGGATGCTCGCAGGCCGGGCAATTTTTCAGGGCTTTTTTACCTTTATAATGATACCCACAATGGCGGCACACCCAGATAATTTCTTCATCTTTCTCAAAGACCTGGTTATTTCTGAGGTTTTCAAGTAATTTTTTATAACGTTTATCGTGCTCATGTTCTATACCGGCAACCAGTTTAAAAACACTGGCTATCCGTTTAAAACCTTCTTCTTCCGCAACTCTGGCGAATTCAGGGTATAGCAGTGTCCATTCCTCGTTTTCGCCTTCGGCTGAGGCTTCAAGATTTTCAACCGTGGTGCCGATTTTTCCTGCAGGGTAAGAGGCAGTAATTTCAACCATGCCCCCTTCAAGAAATTTGAAAAATGTCTTCGAGTGAGAGTCTTCCTGGTTCGCGGTCTCTTCGAAGAAGGCTGCAATCTGCTCATAGCCGTCGGCTTTGGCTTGCTTTGCAAAAATCCGGTAGCGTCTTGCTGCCTGTGATTCTCCTGCAAATGATTTCAGCAGGTTTTTTTCGGTTTCGGTTCCTTTGATTGATTTTTCCATAATTTTTATGTTTGTTGGTTCAATTGTTTGTGTTAAGATGTTGTTTGTCAGATGTTAGATGTAAGCCCTTCGACTTCCCCGCCAACGTGGGCGGGGCAAGCTGCTCAGGGACCGAGGTCAGAAGTCGATGTCAGAAGTCGGTACTTCGGCTGCGCTCAGTGTGACAGGGACGAGGACGATTCTATAACTGGATTCTATGCTCCATACCATGCGCTTTTTATGACAGGGTTTATAGGTTTTAATTCCCGTGATTCAGAAGCTGTCTCTATATCTCTGAGTCTCTTAGTCATTTAGGCTCCTTGTCTCCATTACTCCTTGTCCCCAAGTCTGCTTTAATGAGACGAAATCCAGTTTATCAATTCAAAGCCCTGAGCCCTATGCCCTGTGCCCAATGCCCAATGCCCAATGCCCTGCGCCCTATGCCCTGCGCCCTATGCCCTGTGCCCAATGCCCTGTGCCCTGTGCCCTGTGCCCTGTGCCCTATGCCCTGAGCCCTATGCCCTGTGCCCTATGCCCTGTGCCCTGTGCCCTATGCTCTGCGCCCTATGCCCTGCGCCCTGTGCCCTGTGCCCTGTGCCATAAGTCCTTTTCAAAATCGCTGCAGTTGATCATAATTTAGTTTTAGACAAAAATACGGAAGCCGTAAAGAAAGCAGCATAAAAATTGATTTAGAATCATTCTAAATTTTCCTCACAGGGAAGCATCTCACCTGTAAAGGTCGGACATCAGGCTTTTACAGTTGTTTGTAAGGTGTGTTATTTTAGGGAATGATGTATCTTTGAGTGTTTAACAGATTATTATGAATACTCCCGCGTATCTTAAGCCAGGTGACAAGGTTGCCATAATTGCCACTGCGCGCAAAGTAACTGCCTCCGAAATGGAGTCTGCCATAAAATCCATTCAATCATGGGGGCTGATAGTTGTGCCGGGGGAACACCTGTATGACGAAGATAACCAGTTTGCCGGCAGCGACGAAATGCGTGCAGCAGACCTTCAGCAAATGCTTGACGATACTGATGTTAAGGCAATTTTCTGTGCCCGGGGTGGTTATGGCACCGTGCGTATCATCGACGGGATTAATTTTACTGCTTTTGCAAAAAATCCCAAATGGATTGTCGGCTACAGCGATATCACGGTCCTGCATTCGCATATCCACCGACACTTTGGCGTTGAAACCCTTCATGCTACCATGCCCCTGAATTTTCCTGGTGATGGAAGCACTTCATCTGCCGTGGAAACATTGAGGAAAGCTCTTTTTGGTGAAACGCCTGATTACCAGTTCAGCCCTGGCCCACTTTCAAGAAATGGCCATGAAAGAGGATTGGTTGTCGGAGGAAATCTCTCCATCCTTTGTAGCCTCAGTGGTACGTCTTCAGAACTGGAAACCGAGGGGAAAATCCTGTTCATTGAAGACCTGGACGAATACCTATACCACATCGATCGCATGATGATGAACCTAAAGCGCAGCGGAAAATTGGACCGCCTTGCCGGCCTGGTGGTTGGCGGGTTGTCGCAGATGCGTGATAACTCCATCCCTTTCGGCAAAACAGCCGAAGAAACCATTGCTGATTCGGTGAAAGATTATAAATACCCGGTATTGTTCGGTTTTCCGGCAGGGCACCAGGACGAAAACCTGCCATTGATCATGGGTAGAGAGGCGGTTCTTGATGTAAATACCGGAGCCGCTGGCCTGACTTTTATGAAACCGGATGCCGGTACTGCAAATCAAAAGATCAGGGCCCTGCTAAAGCCGCTTGCTTTTATCCTCGGCTTTTTTGGGCTGCTCTACCTTTTATATTCGCTTTTATTGAAAAATACATGATTCAAAAGGTCTTCTGGCATTTGATCTTTTGCAGTTTATAAATTTACTCTTTTCACTTTTTACTTTTGACTTTTTACTTTGAGCTTTCAAAAACCATGGCCGAACACAACGAATTAGGAACGCTGGGCGAAGAAATAGCCCTGAAGCACCTGCGCGAAAAAGGTTATACCATCCGCGAAACGAACTGGCGCTTCGGAAAAGATGAAATCGACATCATTGCCGAAAAGGATAAATTTCTGGTGATTGTAGAGGTTAAAACCCGGCGTTCTTCAGTGTTTGGCGAGCCTGAAATCTTTGTCAACGCCGCAAAGCAACGGTTTCTGGTCCGCTCAACGCAGGCCTATATCGAGCGGTATAACGTTAACCTCGAAGCCCGGTTCGATATCATTTCGATCGTACTCAACAACACAACGAAACGGATAAACCACATCGAAGATGCCTTTTATCCGGTGCTTTAACCGTTAATCCAATGATTTGAATACAAAAAGTGGCTTCGTAATGCGGGTCAGCACTTTTTGAGTGATACTAGGTGCAAAGAAACTGGAGAGTATGCCCCGGTTATGGTTTGTCAACGCAATTACATCAATGTCGTTGTTGCGGATGTATGTTTCCAGCCCGTTGATTATTTCATTGCTGATGACAATTTCGCATTTGACCGGATATTTCTTATACTCTTTTTCAATAAAAGCACTCAGCCCGTCCATCTTCACCTTATCCCACGATTTTTTCACACCGACACTAATGTGAATGCAGTGCAGTTTGGTCTCAAATGGATGCAGCAGATTTATAAGTTTGCTGATGGCAAGATGGTCTGACTGATCAAAATCGGTTGCATACATAACATTTTTGATCTTGCCAACGCGGGTAAACTTGCTTTGTTCGGGAATGGCCAGTACCGGTGTATCGGTCTTTTCAATCAGTTTGGCGGTAACACTGCCCAGAAATCCACCGGTTTGGTTACCAATCCCACGCGTTCCGATAATTATTAGTCCCGGTTTGAATTTATTGGCCGTTGCTGCTATTTCTTCAACAGCCAGGCCATTTGACAGCGAATAGGAAATTTTCAGATCAGGATTTGATTCTTTTACCTGTTGCTTCAGGTCTTTTGCAAGCTTCACAAGTTGGTGTCTTGCATTTTGCTCAGCTTCATGCAGATAGTTGACCAGGTTAACCTGGTAGGCGTGGCTGGTATCGAAAGGGGCAATATCAACAACCGGATTGTAAAAAACATGAAGCAGTTTAATTTCTGCTTTCAACTTTTCGGCTAGCCCGAGTGCATAGGTACAGGCTTTTAAGGAAGCGTCTGAGAAGTCAACAGGAACCAATAATTTCCTCACACTGCGCAATGATTTAACAGAGGATTCTTTTTGAGCTCCGTGCTCGTCCAGAGATAACTCAATTACTCTCAATGCTTTATCGACATCAGATCTCCTTACTTTGATTTCTACTCCACCTGAGATAGCTGCCTGGACCAGATTCTGGTGCGCAAGAAAACAATCAATGCCTTCTGATTCGAGTCGTGATTTTAACAACAACGCCCTTGAATTGGGATGGCGGGCTATGACAATGATTTTTTCATCTGAAGGATCCATGGCCGAAAGTTTTTCGTTTTCAAATATTACAACCAGCAAACTTTGGTTGGATTACGAATATACGAAAAAAATCGGGTATTGACGCCTATTTTAAATAAAAAGATTACCATTGAACCGAAAAAAGAAAAGGATGCTCCATGAGGGTCTTTGAAAATGTTTGATTTTCAGCGTTCTGAGAAAAGTAGAGGTTGCGTGTTAATCTTCATTAACTTTGCCGGCTAAAACAAAAAATCAATGTGTGCAATGAGAAGAATTCCCGGCGAGTATAGTGCAGGGAAGAAAAAAGATGCCGATGGTGCCGCTGGTAAAGGCCGCGCCGGTAAAGGCAGGGATTATTCGGCTAAATCTTCCGGCAAGTCAGCCAGATCCCCTGAAAAGGAAAAACCAGGAAGTACAGCCTCCTCAGACCCCGGAAAATATAAGGGAAAGAGGCCTTATGAAAAGAAGGATGATAATTTCAGGACCTCGTCTTTCAAACCAAAAGATGATCGCACCGATCATCCGGCAAGACCCTGGAAAAAAGATGCTGACAGATCAACCACTCATTCACCAAATACCGGTGAAGCCGGACAATCCGACAGCCGGCCATGGAGTAAAAGCAAACCATCATACAGAAAAGATGAAACCAATGACAAACCCCGCTCGTATGGTTCTGATTCCCCGCGCAAAGGCAAGTTTTCCGACAACAGCGATGCAGGTGCAAGGCCTTACAGGAAGCGGTTAGAAAAGGACGAAAAACCTGCCAGAAGTTTCACAAGGGAGCGTGAATCAGGGGAAGGCGCTGAAAACAAAAGTGAAGGTAGTTTTAAAAGAACCCGCACTCCATATAAAAGAGATGAAGCCAGCGAAAGACCCCGTTCTTTTGGGGCTAAAAAGTATGATAAGCCTGAACACTCAGGCAAGAGCGAAGAAGGTGACCGGCCTGCAGGAAGGAAGTTTTCTGAAAGAACAGACACTGACAAAAAACCATACAAAAGAAGAGAAACCGGCACAACCGGAACAGAAAGGAAATATTCAGGCGATCACGATAAGTTTAAACCCGGAAGCCCGGCAGGTGAAAGTCGGTATAAAGGGAAAAAGACCGGGGGTTTTGCTGATGGAAAACCAGGAGCAGAATTTAAGCCGAAAGAGAAAAAAACCTTTAAGAACGACGGCACCATCCGTTTGAATAAGTATATAGCAAATGCCGGCATCTGCTCACGCCGTGAAGCCGATACCCTGATTGAATCCGGCGTTGTTTCAGTGAATGGAAAAATTGTAACCGAACTTGGAACCAAGGTTACCCGCGACGATAAAGTTCAATTTGGCGGAGAAACACTGAACCTTGAAAAAAAGGTTTACCTGCTGTTGAATAAGCCCAAGGGCTATATCACCACGGTTGATGACCCGCAGGAACGAAATACCGTTATGATGCTGATAAAAGATGCCTGTCGCGAAAGGGTATACCCGGTTGGGCGCCTCGATAGAAATACATCCGGGTTGTTGCTTTTTACCAACGATGGCGACATTGCCAAGAAACTGACTCATCCCGGGCATAAGGTTCGCAAGGTCTATCATGTGGAATTAGACAAAGCCCTCTCAAAGTCGGATATGCTTCGACTCTCCGAAGGCATTGAACTTGAGGATGGTATGATGACCGTGGATGAAATTGCTTACACAGGTGCTGAAAACAACAAGAAGAACATCGGGGTTGTTGTCCATTCAGGCAAAAACAGGGTAGTTCGCCGGCTTTTCGAAGCGTTGGAATATGACGTTGTGAAACTTGACCGGGTAGCATTTGCCAACCTTACCAAGAAAGACCTGCCCAGGGGGCGGTGGCGTATGCTCGATGAAAAAGAGATCAGTCTCCTGCAAATGATTTAATATCCAAATACGGGGCTGCCAGAAAGGCAGCCCTGCTTGTTTCTATCCCTTCCGAACTTAATTAAATTATGGCTATCACCAGCTATTATTCATATAGCTTTGAATATCAATGCCTGTTAGTAAATTTACTCATACTCCTACCTGGCACTTGCCTATAAAAAAGTAGTAATTAACCGTATTGTGCTACTCTCGTTATCGCCCTATTTTTGCTTCTCCTGATTATGGGTAATCATAAAAAAAATTCCTGAGGATTTTGTTGATCTGATAAATATAAGGAATGCTGATTACGATTCCTCTATTAACAAAAGGAATCAAATCAGGGAGATGAAGTAAGACATATAACTAATTGACGGTCCGGAAAACGGCTGCCAGTGGAAGATTTAAGGGGTTTGAATCGTTGCTGGCCGGCCGCTCCGGATTGTTAATCCGGAAAGGTTAAATTAATTTGATTAAATCTTACTTCTTATAATCAGAATGAATGATTTTGGTATAGTTAATTACAAAGCGTATTTTAATTGATTGAATTTTCCCATGCCCCCTAAGTTTCCTTTATATTTGTTTACCAGCGTGAGGATCGGATTTTTCCGGTCCTCACGTGTTTTCAGGCCATTCTGACCTCAGGGTGGTTCATTTCTGAAGTGTATGAGCAAAAAAAATCCCGAACCATAAGGATCGGGATCAAATCAATAAGATATTTTTTATCCGGCAAGGGTAAACTTGATGGGCATGTTAAACTGAACACGTACCGGTTTTCCTCTTTGTTTACCAGGGCTCCATCTAGGCATGGCTTTTATAACCCTTACTGCTTCTTCATCGCATCCGCCACCAATGCCCCTGAGTATCCTGACATCGGTAACGTTTCCGTTTTTCTCAACAACAAAAGTCACATAAACCGTTCCCTGTATGCTGCTTTCGCGGGCGATCTGCGGGTATTTGATATTTTCTGTCAGGAATCGGATACGGGCCTCATCTCCACCAGGAAAACTTGGAGATTCCTCAACCACCGTAAAGATTTCAGCTTCAGCAACTTCTTCTTCTTCGTTGGATGTAATGGGTATATATTCAGGAATTTCTGTAAGTTCTGTGGCTTCAGCATCAATGTTAAGATCGGTCTCAACCTCAATGTCATCATCAACAATGTTGATCAGCGTGGTGGTTGGTGGGGGTGCCGGAGGTGGTGGAGGCTTGTTCTGATTGGTAATTTCAATAAGATCTTCCTCAACTTTTTCAGCAGTGCGCCCACCCAAGTCAGTTTGCTTAATGTCATAAGTTTTCCATTCGAATGCGACCAGCATAGCAGCAAGCGCAACGATCAGCCCGATCTGAACAAAGAGTGTACGTTTGCTCTCAAGATCTGCTTTGGGTGTTTTTTTTGCTTCCATATCGTTAACTAATAGTTAGTTATGCAACATTAAATCCCGGTTAAGGGAGTGTGCTAAATTACAAAATATTTTTGTTTGCAAGTGGGTTTCCCTAACTTTTATTTTTATGAACTCTGAAAATCAAATAACCGGCAAAACAACCTGCAAAATTTGCAATCGAATCGTAAATGCTGGCTTCTCGCCCTATTGGTAAATAAGCCTGTAATAATTCAGTTACAATTCCGGTCAAAATTGCTACAACAAAAGGAACTACAAGAGTATAACGACTTGCAACTGCTTTATATTGTTTGTAAGAACCCCATAAGAGCAGGTAAGCCAAAACACTAAAAATTGATAAGTGTATCAGCTTATCGGGCGAAAACAGGTTCCAGAAATTGCCAACCTTAGGAAAGTAATTACCTGGCGCTAATGTCAACACTAAAATAACACATAGCCAGACAATCCCCGGCCAAAAGTTTTTAAAGAACGTCTTCATTCAGGCCCCTGTTGTATCAAGCACCTTAATAGCTAAGCACCAATCAGTTCATTGTATGCAGCAACATTGAGCAGGTGATCGGTTTTCTCAGTATCTGAAAGCTTTATTTTGATGATCCAACCTTCGCCATAAGGATCCTTGTTTATAAGTTCAGGGTTTGTGTTCAGGGTTTCATTAAACTCAACGACTTCGCCTGAAACAGGCATAAACAAGTCGCTCACTGTTTTTACGGCTTCAATGGTTCCGAATGTTTCTCCCTCTTCAAGGATATCTCCGATGGTTTCAACTTCAACGAAAACAATGTCGCCCAGTTCGCCCTGAGCATAATCGGTAACGCCTACAGTTGCTGTGTCGCCATCGATTCGAACCCATTCGTGTTCCTTTGTGTACTTTAAATTGGCAGGATTGCTCATGATTTCCTTTTTTTTTATAAATATGATGGCCGCAAAATTAGCAAAAGGCTTTAAATATCAGCTAGCAAATCTTCATAAACGTGCTATATTTAATCATTCTTTTTTAAGACCCGATAAATGTTTTTCAAAAAGCAGACTATTAACTTGCTAACTTTATGCTTTTATTGGTTGATCTGTACTTTATCAATCAAATTATCAAACAACTGCCTTTTCGAGTTTATTGATGCAAAACCCATTGAATTCAACATTTAGAATATGCCAACAATGTATGTAACAGCAATATATAGTATTAAAGGCGGAGTTGGAAAAACTGCGACAGCGGTTAATCTGGCTGCCCTTGCTTCTTTTTCCGGTGAAAAAACCCTGCTG
>JBBQIQ010000089.1:0-17188 GCA_038325075.1 Bacteroidales bacterium
AAAAGCACCAGCGAAGGCAAATTTGAAGAAGTGAATCCGGCAATGGTAAAAATGCTTGGTTATAATAGTAAAGAAGAGCTTTTAGCGATCGATATCAAAACCAGGTTGTACTTTGATCCTTCCGATAGGGATAGCCTGACCCTCGATGAGATAAGAGGGGGGATTGGAGTATTCAGGCTAAAAACAAAGGACGGAACCGGAATATGGGTCGAAGACCATGGATGGTTTACACAGGATGAATCAGGAAAAACAATTTACCACGAAGGAATAATACGTGATGTTTCTGAACGAATTATGGCCGAAAATGCCTTATTTGAAAGCAACGAACTTAATAAATCCCTGATGCAGTCATTTCCGTTTGATATGGATATAGTTGATGATGAGGGCAATATTCTCTTTTTGAGTAAAAATCTGGAAGAAAAATTTGGTCGTGATGCTTTGGGTACGAAATGCTGGAAACATTACCGCGATAATAAACTTCAATGTGCTGACTGCCCCTTGTTTTCAGGCATAAAAATCGGTAATACAGAAATCACTGAAACGAAAGGCGTATTTGGTGGAAGAATTTACGAAATCAGTCATACCGGCATGTGGTTCCAGGGTAAGAAAGCCGTTCTGGAGGTTTTTCAGGATATTACCGATCATAAACTGGCTGAAAGCGAACTTCTGGCAGCCAAAGTGAAGGCCGAGGAAAGCGACAGGCTGAAATCCTCATTCTTAGCCAATATGAGTCATGAAATCCGGACACCCATGAACGGGATACTTGGTTTTATGGGTCTTCTTCAGGAACCAAACCTCTCAGGTGATGAACGCGATGAATATATTAAAATAGTGAAAGCCAGCGGTAGTCGGCTGCTTGGTACCATTAACGATATCATCGACATTTCAAAGATTGAATCGGGGCAAAGTGTAATTTCAATATCAGAAACCGATATCAATAATATCATGCAGCAGTTTTACCGCTTTTTCAGAATTGAGGCAGAAGAAAAAGGCCTTATTTTGAACATCAGTGAACTTTTACCCGAAAATAATTCAAAAGTGCTTACCGATGGTTATAAAGTTGAGTCAGTACTTAGCAACCTGATTAAAAATGCCCTTAAATTTACACGACACGGTTCTATCGGCTTTGGCTGTTATGCTGACAGCGATATGCTCAGGTTTACTGTATCTGATACCGGTGTGGGCATACCACCAAATAGGAAAAAACACATATTTGAGCGTTTTGTACAGGCTGAAACTTCCCTGTCCAGGCCTTTTGAAGGATCCGGGTTGGGGTTGTCAATCTCTAAAGCGTATGTCGAAATGTTGGGCGGTGAAATTCATGTAAAATCGGAACTGGGAAAGGGATCTGAGTTCAGTTTTACAATTCCTTTTCAGCCTGAGGCCAAAGAGCAGCCGACTAAAGCAGAACAACCGGATTCACATATTGTAAGCATCGAATCCACTAAAGTAATTCTGGTTGCAGAAGATGATGATATCAGTTTCTACTTTCTGAAAAAGGTTTTAGCCAACGAAAAAATCAGGTTGCTCAGGGCACCCGATGGAATGGAAGCCGTCAGGCTTTGCAGGGTAGTGCCTGAAATATCGCTTGTTTTGATGGATATAAAAATGCCATTGCTCGATGGCTATGAAGCAACAAAACAGATACTTGGTTTTAAGCCGGATCTGCCGATTGTTGCATTAACAGCGTATGCCTTTGCGGAGGACAGCAATAAAGCCATCGCCAGCGGTTGCGTTGACTATTTGTCGAAACCGTTGAACAGGGAAAAATTGTTTAAGGTGCTTGCAAAGCATCTGGCAACAACAGAGCCAGGAGAAATACGCTGATTTTGCCTGGCCGGAATATTGATCTTGTAAGCAGAATGCTATACTTTGCCAATCAGCTTTTTAGACCATTCTTTAGCACGTTGCAGCTCTCCATCTCTTAATGGACCTTTTGTATCCTCTACTAAGAATCCTTCGGCCGGAGCGACCATTGTTCCGCCTTTGGCTTCCAGTTTTTTCGCGATGGGTCCTGCGGCATAACCGAATATCCACACCATGAAATTCAGGAAGCGGTTGTTGACTTTCTGAAGGTCAACCCTGGTGTCGAAAGCGGCGACTTTCTTTTCCTTAAGACCGTTTTTTGGAAGCATTTCGAGAAAGGAAATAACTCCGGGTAAAGGTCTGAATTTCTGTGTAGGAGATCCAACCACAATCAAATCGTAGTCCTGAATATCAGCATTGCCGACATCTTCAGGGCGGAATGCTGCCGCATCGCCAGATTCAGACATGGCATCGCGTATAGCAAAAGCAATTTTTTCGGTATTACCGAAAGCCGATTCGTAAATGATCAGTGTTTTCATTCAGGTTCAGAATTATCGTGATAAAGTACAAGATATTCCCATGGTTTAAGTTTCAGCGATAATTTTACTCCGGTTTTGTATTCTTTCTCTGAGAAAAGTTCTTTGTAAATGCCTGTAAAGTAGCGTGTATCAAGTTCCACACTGGCGGGTTTGCTGCTGAAGTTGATTACCACAAGTACTTTATCTCCATTTTTCTCGCGAAAAAATGAGATTACCTGGTCCATCCGGTTGCTGTAAACTCTAACCATTCCGCCTCCCCATTCGCCGTTCCATAAGGCCTGGTTTCGGTGCTTCAGAGCAAAGAGATTTTCATAGATTTCTGCATTGCGATGTTCCTTCCAGTCAATAATGTCTTTTTCAAAGAATGCCAGCGATTTGTCGAGCCCTGCTTCCTGACCACTATAAACCAATGGCATACCATTCACCGTTGAAGCAAGCACCATGGCAGCCTGAAGCCCGTCACCGAAGTTGGAATACTGTGTGCCTTCCCATGCATTTTTGTCGTGGTTGTCGGTAAAAGTCATCCGAAAGCCGCCTTTGGGGAAGGTGCTGACATCGTGTGCCAGGTATTCAACAATTCCGCCTATTCCTTTATTCTCAATTGCTGCAGCACGCATCTTGTCCCATAGGCTCCATGCGTAAGTCATATCGAAGGCTTTTTTGTGCAGGTCGCGCGATTCCCACTCGGCGAGCATAAATACCGGTTTAATCTCATCCATTTCAGCCCTGGCATTATCCCAGAAATCGGTTGGCATAAACCCGGCCACATCGCAGCGGTAACCATCAATGTCGGTTTCTTTCACCCAAAATTTCAGCGCTTCGGTCATATACTTCCGAATGCCGGGATGATCATAGTCAAAGTCGATCACATCATCCCAGTCGTACCATGGGGTGGGCTGAAAGTTGCCTTCTTTTGTTTTAGTGTACCACTCAGGGTGTTCTTCAGCAAGCGGATTATCCCAGGCGGAGTGGTTGGCTACCCAGTCAATAATAACGTGCATACCCGTTTCGTGAATTTTTTTAACCAGAACTTTAAAATCCTCCATCGTCCCAAATTCAGGATTTATCCCGTAATAGTCTTTTACGGAATAATAGCTTCCCAGCGAGCCTTTCCGGTTTTTTTTACCGATCGGATGAACCGGCATAAGCCAGATTATGTCTATCCCCAGCTCCTTCAACCGGGGAAGGTGGGCTTCAAAAGCTTTGAATGTTCCTTCTGGGGTATATTGCCTGATGTTGACTTCGTAAATCGTAGCATCTTTACTCCACTCAGGGTGGGTTAGCTCAACCCAGGGTTTGGGCAGGTATTTGTTATCCATAATTTCCTGAATTTCTTTTTTTTCGCTGGTACTGGTGCAACTTATCGCCATGGCAGTGATGACAACGAACAGTATGCATATCTTTTTCATACCCCGGGTTTTAGATAGGAAGTAATTTGAACTATGCGAATTTATGAAAATTTTATAGATGACGTATTCATGTATAGTGATTCCATGGAAACTGAAAATGTTTATTTCCTTCGCAATTTTGAAGTGAACAAACACACTGAACTACTTATATGTTTCCCATGACGTCCCAACTAATTGTTTGTGAGATCAATAGATAAAAAACCTGTTTTTGGAAATTGGAATGATAATATATATCACGGTTAAATTTTCTGTTATTCACGAGTTGGCGGAAAGCTTGAGAATCACTCTGCATCATTGACAAACTTTGTATTTTAAAATGAAAATTTCCGTTTTTAAAAGTTAATTTTGCACAATTAATAACATTCTAATCTTCAAGGAAATGATAAAATCGGTAACACTTGAGAATTTTATGGGTTATGGCAAATTCGAAAGTAAAGACTTTGCATCACTAAATGTTATTATTGGGAAAAATGATACAGGCAAAACCGGATTACTCAAATTACTATATAGTGCTTCCAAAACAATTGATATTTATAGTAAAAGATCACTGAATGAGGATGTTGAACTAAAAAAACTTTTAGCTGAAAAGCTGTTAGATACATACCAGCCTGGCAAGAAAGGATTAGGAGAATTAGTTAGTAAGATCACAAAAGAAAAGCTTTCTGTTGACATTGAATTTAAA
Source organism: Bacteroidales bacterium (assembly GCA_038325075.1). GTDB lineage: Bacteria > Bacteroidota > Bacteroidia > Bacteroidales > Lentimicrobiaceae > Lentimicrobium. The sequence goes on from JBBQIQ010000089.1 coordinate 4,437, forward strand.
CATATAAAGTTAAATTATGAAGATAGACTTCATTTTACTTTCGGAGATTCAACAACAAATACAATTGTTGATTGTCAAAAGAGTATACAACAAATCAGTGACAACTTTCGATGCTTGTTTATTCCTGCAAAAGAAGTCCTAACATCATTAAAAGCAATAAGAGCAACACGAGATAATTTGCATATGCCTGGTTTTGATGATACTTATCTTGATCTAATCAGGGCTTTAGTTATTCCTACTCAAAAAGGAAATATATCAGAAGAACTTAAAGATGTAAATAAGAGATTGGAAGATCTTTTTGAAGGACAAATTGAGCAGCAAAGTGATGATGATTTTCTTTTCAAGAAGGGGAATACCGAATTCCCTATACAACTAACAGCAGAAGGAGTAAAAAAAATAGGAATTCTAACAACATTAATTCGTAATAGACAACTGAACGCGAACTCGGTGCTTTTTCTTGACGAACCTGAGACTACACTTCATCCTGAAGCTACAAGGGAATTAGTTGAAATGCTAATGTTAATGGCTAAAGCTGGAATTCAAATTTTTATTGCTACACACAATTATTTTGTTCTAAAGCAAATATACCTTTCATCCAGAAGAGAGGATGTACAAACAAATTGTTATTCATTGAGCCGTGAAAAAGGGAAATCTATAGAGTACTCATTGTTTAATTTGAAAAATGAGTTTCCTGATAACCCAATTTCAAATGAAGCTATTAGAATGTCTGATGAAGAAGTAAAACTCGATTTAGGACTTTAATTATTTAGACTATGCCCGGATTTACTGAAAGTAGCATTACTCTATATTTTCCAGATTCAAATTTTTTCCGTTTTTCAAATTGCAGAGGCTATACAGCTTTAAATGGAAATAATTTTAAAGAAATGGATGCATGTTGGTACGATGCAACGTGTAATTTGTATTGGCTTATTGAACTTAAGGATTTTACCTCTGCAGCACTGAGTACTACACAAAATGTAGAAGATAGAGCGTGGAATTTATTAAAGAAAGCAGTTGATAGCTTATGTATGTTTTTATCCTCAAAACATGCGTATCCATATGATATCAAACTTAATCCATGCTTGCCTTCAACTCCTGATTCCACAACAGAATTCAAATTTATAACTATAGTACACTGTAGTTTATCGCAGGCTCCTGATATTCAGTTGATTAATAACTCATTTAGAAGAAAATTCAAACCTTATGCTGACCTTTTTGGTATAACCCATTATGCGGTTTTGGAGCATTCAGCCGCAATCAGATTTATTCCAAACAAAATGATTCAGTAAGAGCCGATTAATGCTCTTATAAATTTTCACTCTTCAATCAAAATGGTAGTAAATCCTATATTACCTAATTTGAGCGATTTGAGCAAAGCGAAAAAGCGCTTTACTTAGGTAAATCCCGATTTGGAAGTTGTTCTAATTCACCATATCCATAAAACAGTTTTACTGAGAATTGCTTACAATTTCCTGATCGATTGAACTATTTCCCTTTTCAATTCGCTCAATTTGGGTGATAAGTAGTTGCAAATACATGGAATTATAAATACATAAAATTCAATGAATTATAAATTTAATTTTTTATTTATGTCTAAAAAAAGGATCAAGAATGACTCCAATGTAAAATATTGAGGACAAAATCAGTTGTGGAAAAAGGACCAACCCAAATGAAGTATTTATTGAGGTTATAAGTGAGCTGAAAATGAAAATAAATTAAATAACAAAGGTCGTTTCAAATAGAAACAACCTTCGTCAAATGTTAGGAAAAATGCTTCTTAAATCACCAAAGCAGGAATCGGGATTAAGGGCAAACAGTATCCATGAGATTGGTATCCCAACAGTGCCAAAGATTATCCCCAAATTGCAGCGGGTCTTTCACATGACCTATGTGGTTGTCGGTATTCCATTCAATATCAGTTAGATTATCTGCTGTATGCTTGTAAATTTTGTAAAATCTGTTGGAAACGCCAGTTGTAATTCCATAAAAAATATAGCTGCCAAATTCAGCTCCTCCGGCAGTTATGTTCGTGTATTTGATATCGGCGGTGTTTCCGGAATATTTATGCCAGTCAATTTTAAGCAGGTTAACCGGTGTGAGCGGATTCTCTTTTAAAACCCAATACCCTCCGCTTTGGTCAATGGCCGATTTGCCATAAAACCAAAGAAAATCGTTGAAAAGGTTGTCGCGTGTAACACGCATTTCCCACTTAACACTGTCAGCCTGAAGAGTTCCGGTAAGTTCTGCTTCATAAACGATATTATTGGAAGTTACATTGTATGACCATGTCCAATTGTTTTGATCGGGATGATAAACTGCTTCATGGTTGAATGATTCATTGAAAGCCGCCACCGGAACAGTTAGTCCAACAGTCAGGACAGCGTTCCAGGAAACAACGTTTACATACGAGAAGCCCCAGTTATAATAGGAGCTTGTTTCCCTGTTTCCAGCGGTGTCAGATGGATTTGAAAAGCCGGAAAAATCCATTACAAAACTCGAAGCCGGTGGTATAACCGGAGCGTTTTTCTCTTCATCCTTTTTGCACCCTGTAAGCAATACAATCAGTATTAGGGTAATGAATCCTGTGCCAGATAATAAGACTTTGAATTGGTTCATGGGTTTGGTTTTAGTTGTTGTAGTTTGATTAAAGTTGATTTAATAAGCAATGATCATTTTTTAAGACCATTTTCGAATCTATCAGCGAAAGAAACCTCATTTATTAAAAATAGAAACGGCTCAGATACTGATTTCGTATATCTGAGCCTGAATTCCACATGTATAATATTTTAAGCTGCAAAAATGGGGTAATCAGTATATCCTTTCTCATCGGCTGTATAGAAAGTGCTGAAGTCAGGCGCCTGTACTGAAAGGTCATTCTTCAGGCGTAAATCAAAGTCCGGGTTAGCAAGGTAGTTGCGGCCAAATGCAGTCAGTTCAGCTTTCCCGCCGGCAAGCAATGCTTCTGCTGAAACTTTGTCCAATCCACCGCTTGCAATGATTGTACTTCCAAATGATTTGCGGATTTTAGCCTTGATGGTATCATCCACCTGAGGGGCACCCATTGATGAATGATCAACAATATGGATATAAGCCAGTTTCAATTTTCCGAGTTCTGTTGCCAGAAACCCATAGGTATCTTCGGCCGAATCAAAAACCTCCATTCCATTAAATGCGCCATTTGGCGAAAGCCGGATACCGGTCCTGTCAGCGCCGATTGCTGCAGCAACTTTTTGGGCAACCTCAATAGCGAATCGGCTGCGGTTTTCAGGTGAGCCACCATAATTATCGTTTCGTTGGTTAGAAGCGGTATTAATAAACTGATCAACCAGATACCCGTTGGCTCCATGAATCTCAACGCCATCGAAACCTGCCGCAATGGCGTTTTTTGCTGCCAAAACAAAACCAAGCTGTTCCCGTTCAATATCGTTAAGGGTCATTTCTTTCGGAACAGGGTAGGGTTGCATCCCTTTTGAATCGGTCCACATCTGATCATTAAAAGCAATGGCTGAAGGTGCCAGAACTTCTGTGCCCATTTCCATGTTTTCCGGATGAGATACCCGACCGGTATGCATTAACTGCACAAATATTTTCGCTCCTTTTTTATGCACAGCATCGGTTACAATTTTCCAACCTTCTACCTGTGCTGCACTATAAATGCCTGGAATACGGGCATATCCCAGCCCGTTTGCCGTTGGCGCTGTCCCTTCGGTCACGATGAGTCCGGCGCCTGATCGTTGACTGTAGTATTCAGCCATCAGATTATTCGGTATATTTCCGATAGCCCTGCATCGTGTCATTGGGGCCATTACAAGTCTGTTTTTCAGCTCAACAGAGCCAAGTTTGTATGATTCAAATAGTTTCATATTTCATTATTTGTTGTCGTGAGATTGATTCCTGCATTCTAACAGCGAACAGGGGAGTTTGTTTATAAAGATATGGAGATGAAAAACCGAAAAATAAACAAAAGATGAGAATTTTCAACGGAAAATAAAAAAGGAGAACACAATCTGTCTCCCCTATTAATAAATTGAAATTTTTGTATTTATTTTGGACGAGTGTCCAATCGGATAACAAATTCGCTTTATTGATTGCTCTTCCATGTTTTGTATGCACCTAACAGGCTCATGGTCGTTTCATCTGTTGCAGTAACTGAAGTGGTAACTTCGAGTTTTTTACTCCCCGACGGCCAGAAAACGACCGGCATATAGTCATTACCGTAGGAGCCATTTGAACTGACATAGGATTCAGAATCGTAAGCTGCGCTAACACACATCATAACCGGGCTCTTTTTGTCGAACTGATATAGCCTTGCTGAAGACAAGTCCTGAAAATCAAGGGTGACTTCTCCGCAGAGCTGGTCATTTTCTTCGTACAAGCGTTTACTGATATTGGTTGCTCCTGGAAAGTCCTGCACGATCTGATCGCCGTTGATATATTTGTCAAGCAATTCCTGAAAATCAGCAACGGAGACATCGTTGCTATCGTCCATCACCGAAAGGATATTGATATACCGGATGATCATTTTTCCGGAATTTTCACCGGTTAGTTCAAAACTGTACTCTTTTTTCTCCACTGTCAGGCAGGAAGTCATGATTAGTGCCAAAATGGAAAGTAAAAAAAGATTAAGATTTTTTAAGTTTTTCATAAAATCCGGATATGAATGTGATGGTTCAAAGATAATGCAATAATGATTACCTGTACCTTTGCCGGGAATTACAGTCATCAAAACCAATATTCACAAAATGAAAATATCAGTCGAAATAAGCTATTATCCTTTGAATGAACAATATAAATCTCCCATAAAGAGATTTATTGCCACACTGAACGAAAACAAAAATCTGTCAGTTAAAACCAACACGATGGCCACACAGGTTTTCGGAGAATTTGACCAGGTTATGCAAACCATACAAAATTGCATGAAACAGGCTTTTGAGCTACCGCACTCGGTATTTGTGATGAAATTTATCAATGCTGACCTGGAGAAATAGCTCAGGGCTCAGGGCTCAGGGCACAGGGCACAGGGCGCAGGGCTCAGGGCTCAGGGCGCAGGGCTCAGGGCGCAGGGCTCAGGGCTCAGGGCTCAGGGCTCAGGGTACAGGGCTCAGGGCTCAGGGCGCAGGGCTCAGGGCTCAGGGCACAGGGCACAGGGCACAGGGCTCAGGGTACAGGGCTCAGAGCTCAGAGCATGGCGCTAAACCGGTGAGTTCCGTCCCTCGTCCCTCGTCCCTCGTCCCTTTTAGCTCAGGGCGCAGGGCTCAGGGCTCAGGGCTCAGGGAGACACAGAGACTTAGAGACTAATTCTTCAACTATTATTGCAAGTTGTTCTTGCCAACTGCCAACTGCCGACTGAGGAATGCCAGCTATTTATCACTTTCCAATCATATAACTTTTGACTTTTTACATTTTCTGAATGACCGACTTTTGGAGCACTTTTCTTACCAACCTTTTCGACACATCCTGGCTTGAGTTTGTTGCGGTGGTTCTGGGTATTGCCAGTGTATGGTATGCCCGGCGGGAGAATATCCTCGTTTATCCGACCGGTATTGTAAGCGTGCTGATCTATGTTTTTATCTGCTTCAATGCCAGACTTTATGCCGATTCCGGGATCAATTTCTTCTACTTCGTGATGAGTGTTTATGGTTGGTACAACTGGACAAGAAAGGGTGAATCGGATGAAGTGTTGCACATTTCCGTAAATTCACGAAAGCAGCAGTTTTCGGGAATTGTCCTGACATTTGCATCCTATTGGCTAATATTGGGTATGATCTGGCTGTTTAACCGGGCAGATACGGTATATATGGGTTCCTGGGTGCCATGGGTTGACTCCTTTACCACAGCCATTTTCCTTGTTGGGATGCTGCTGATGGCCCGCAAGAAGGTTGAAAACTGGATATACTGGATTATAGGTGATGTAATTTCGATTCCAATGTATTTTATGAAAGGACTGGTTTTTACAAGCTTCCAGTATCTTGTTTTTCTAATCCTTGCGATCCTTGGCCTGATTGAATGGCGCAGACGCTGGAAAGCACAACAGGCAAACTTATGATAAAGCGCATTGCCATCACCGGGCCTGAATCAACCGGAAAATCATGGCTGGCTGCCGGCCTGGCTGAGGAGTTTTCTGAACCCTGGGTGCCTGAATTTGCAAGATTCTATCTGGAAAAACTGAACAGGGCTTACAATTTTGAAGATATTCTTGAAATCGCCAAAGGACAATTTAAAGCTGAGGAAGCAGCGGCTGCATTGGCAAAAGAATGGTTGTTTTGTGATACTGATTTTCTGGTAACGCGCATCTGGTGCCTTGTAAGATTCGGAAAATCACACGCATGGATCGACCAGATGGCCGACACCCACGTTTATGCCCATTATATGCTCTGCGATACCGATCTGCCCTGGGAAGCCGATCCTCTTCGGGAGCATCCGCACCTCAGGAAGGAACTTTTTGAGATGTATCTGGCTGAACTGCAGCAGCGGAGGTTATCATTTTCCATTATTTCCGGCAATGGAGATCAGCGCCTTTTAAATGCCGTTAAAGTTTTGAAATCGTTAACCGGCGAATAATGGATTTTGAGCCTGGTTGCTGTGCCAAGACATTGACGGGAGCTTTAAACATTGTAATGATATATTATTGAAAGAATGAAGAATTTGCTAATCTGCTAATTCGCTAATCTGCTAATCTGCTAATCTGCAAATTCATTAAAACTTTGAACTTTTTACCCATAGCTTTCAAATGAAACCAACAACCATCGGCTACCTGTATGCATTCATCGCAACCATCTGCGGGTCGTTGGTCTATTTGTTCAGTAAAGCGGCGCTAAACGAAGTTAGTCTTCCCCAGTTCGGATTTTACTGGTTTCTGCTCGCCATTTTTTTTAACAGCCTGATGGCTCTTCACCCCAGGGGCGGTTTTTCTGTCAGCGCTTTTACCAGAGCCGATTATCGCACTTTGCTCTATATGGGGCTAATCGAAATTGTGGCAACTTCTACATTTTATGCTGCGATTGCCACTTCTGACAACCCGGCTATACCTTCATTTCTGCGTAATCTCGAGTATCTGTTTGTGACCTTGCTTGGCATATTGCTCCTTTCTGAGCGTTTTGGAAGTTACGCCAGAGCAGGCGCACTACTCACGTTGGCAGGTGCTTTCATTATAAACTCAAATCAGACTTCTTTTACAGAGTTCCTGACAGGGGCATCTGGCTTAATGCTGATTTCCACCTCTTTTTATGCTGTTCGAACGACCCTGGCAAAGAAGCACATCCGTGAGATCAGGCCGGTGGTTCTGGCTATAAACAGGGCAGTTTTCCTGCTTATGTTTGCAACTGTATTCATGATTGCCAAAGGATTTTCCTTTGTAATTCCATTGTCAGCATTTGTATGGATTGCTGCCGGTTCATTTGTTGGCCCGTTTCTGACCTCTATATTCCAGTATTCCGCCCTCAGGTTTATCGAAGCATCAAGGGCAGCCATTGTGCAAAGCACTACCGGTCTTTTCGTTTTATTGGGCGCATTTCTTATCTTTGGAAACTTGCCGGCAACACTCCAGATTATTGGAGGGGTCGTAGCCATAGCAGGAGTTATGTTGTTGATGGTAAGAAGATGATCTGCTTATAGCCGTTGGTAACATTAATTTATTGATAAACGGATCGGCTATGAAATTGAATATCAGAAAAATCGAAGAAAAGGATAATTTGTCACTGGCTCAGATGATAAGAGCGGTTTTTGAAGAACACAATGCACCAAGGGAGGGGACTGTGTATTCCGATCCGACGACCGACAATCTTTTTGAACTGTTTAAAACTGCAAAATCAGTATTGTGGGTAGCTGAATCTGGCAAGGAGGCGATTGGCTGCTGCGGGATTTACCCGTCACCAGGCCTGGATGAAAACTGCGCCGAACTGGTGAAATTCTATCTGGCTAAAAAAATTCGGGGAAAAGGCATTGGAGCGGAACTTATGCAAAGAAGCATTGTTTCAGCGAAAGAATTAAAATACAGATTGTTATATCTGGAAAGCTTGCCCCATTTTGCAAAAGCAGTTAGCATTTACGAACAGGAAGGTTTTATAAAACTGGATCAGCCGCTTGGGAAATCCATCCATACCACCTGCAATATATGGATGCTGAAAGAACTTTAGCTGCATTTTTATCGGGGAACCAGCCCTTCAGGTAAATGAAGGGTCGTTCTTGTATCCGGTAATTTCGTAGGAACATATTCAGGTTTCACATTTGTTTCAGTTAGCCTTAATTTTCCCTAAATTTGACCCTGAAAACCAAACCATGGAATCAGGCCAAAAGCGGCATATTCTTTACCTTTCACGCTGGTATCCTTCTAAAGCAGATCCAATGCCTGGATTGTTCGTCAGGAAGCATGCTCTCGCTGCTACGGATGCCGGTTTCAGTGTAACTGTGGTTTTTGTGGTTAATGGTTTAAAGGTTGGGAAACACGAACTTTTCTCTACGGAAGTTCAGACTGATGGCAGATTGACGGAAGTTATTGTCACTTACCGGAAATCGGATGGTATTTCCGGTCTGGCAAGGCAGTTGATTGCCTGGAACCTTGGTGTCAAAACAGCGGTTCAGCACAATGGGAAACCCGGTCTTATTCATGCGCATATTCTCACAAGGACATCTCTTTTAGCCTGGTATTTCGGGCGGAAGTGGCATATTCCGTACATTATTACCGAACATTGGTCAAGGTATTATCCTGAAAATTTCCAGTACAGGGGATGGTTTCGAAAATTGCTGACCCGTTTTGCAGTCAGGAATGCCGCGAAAACAACCGTTGTTTCCAACCGTTTGGCAAAAGCCATGCAGGTTGCAGGCGTAGGCAACGATTTCAGCAGTCTGCCCAATGTGGTGGATACCCGGCTCTTTGATATTGCCGAAAAGAGCAATCTGAAAGCCACCATCATCAGCATCACCTGTTTTGAGGAAAAGTCGAAGAACCTGAAATTGCTGATTGATGCTTTTGCAACAATAATTTTAAAGCATAAAGATGCGGAACTGGTTCTGGTCGGGGAGGGGACAGACCTGGAGATGATCCGGCGATATGCCGCAGAAAAAAAACTCCCTTTCGGGGCCATCCGTTTCACCGGCCTTCTCGAAGGTGCTGCATTGGCTGAAGAACTGCAACAGGCTTCCTGCCTGGCACTTTCCAGTAATTATGAAACCTTTGGCATTGTGGCTTTTGAAGCCATGGCTTGCGGAATCCCCGTAGTTGCGACCGATGTTGCCGATCTGAGGGATTTTATCAAACCTGATTCCGGAAGAATTGTTCCGGTCGGCGATGCACAGGCCTTTTCAGACGCACTTTCTTACGTTTTAACTCATTCTGAAGAGTTTAATCCGGTAGAAATGCGGTCACTTGTAGTGCTACAATTTGGATCTGAAGCCGTTTCTCAAAGACTGGCTGGTCTCTACCAGGGAATTATAGATAAAACGCGATGACAGCAATCACAGAAAAGAAACAACTGAATTTTGCCGTCATGTGCAATTCGCTGGTTTTGCAGCAATGGCAGCTCGATGTACTCAGTTTGCTGCTTAAAAGCGGCAAGGCCACACCGGTTCTGTTTATTCTTCGGAAACAGGAAAACACAGGCAGAAAAGGGCTTCTAAAAAGGTTTTTCGCATACGAATGGACCAAAATTTTATTCCGGAAGTATTATCAATACTTTTTCAGACCGGCTGTTTTCAGGTCGGCAACGATTGAATCTTTAGCAAGCAAATTGCCAAAGATTTATTGTAAGCCAATCGTTAGAAAAAAGTACAGCGAATACTTTTCGGATGCTGATATTCAGGCAATTCAGAATTACCGGCCCGATTTTATTCTCAAATTTGGCTTTGGTATTGTCCGGGGTTCCATATTGCAGGCTGCACACTATGGCATCTGGTCATTCCATCATGGCGATGAGCAAAAGTACCGTGGCATTCCACCGGCCTTTTATGAAATCCTCTTCAACGACCATATTACTGGATCCGTTTTGCAGCGGCTCACCGAAACCCTTGATGGTGGCATTATTCTTCGCAAAGGCTACTTCCCGACCATCAACCATTCGTGGAAAGCAAACCTCGAACAAGCGATTAATCTGTCAAAGAACTGGCCGGTGGATGTTTGTAATGAAATAATAGCACAGAAAAGCTTTCCTGGTGAATCTGTTTCTGGAATCTCAATTGCGCCCATATTCAGGGAGCCAACCAATTTTACCTTTCTGACATTTTTAACGAAGCAGTTGATTAATAAACTTACTTTCCATTTTACAGAGCTGATTTTTGCTGAAAAGTGGCAGACTGGCCTTGTAAAAGCCCGTCCTGCAGATCTGGTATCCGAATATTCATATGTTGTTGATGAAGAAGATGCCGAATGGCTTGGGGCACTGGGGAATGACCGCTATTTTGCCGATGGTTTCGCGCTAATGGCGGAAGGGCGATTGCACCTGATGTTTGAAGATTATGACTACAGGAAGAGGAAAGCCATAATATCATCGTCATGGTATGTTGAGCGGGAATCAGCGTTTTCTGCCCCGGTTCCTGTTCTTGAAGAACCCTGGCACCTTTCATACCCATTTTTATTCAAAGCTGATGGGCAAACCTGGTGTATGCCTGAATCGCTGAGCCACGGAGCTATCGAATTGTACCGGCTCGATCAGGTTGCAGGTAAATTGCTGCACCACAAAACCTTAATAAGTGGTGTCGCGGCTGCTGACCCGACGCTGGTTTTTCACCAAAACCACTGGTACCTGTTTTTTACTCCGGCACATGCCACCAATGTGGAGTTGCACATCTGGCATGCTGATACACTCGAAGGGCCTTTTGAGCCACATGAACTGAACCCTGTGAAAGCAGATATTTCAAACTCCAGGCCGGCCGGCTCGTTTTTTAATCTGGATGGTAAACTTTACCGTCCGGCACAGGATTGTTCGCAAACCTACGGCGGTCTTGTCGTAATCAACGAAGTGAAATTACTGACCGAAAAAGAATTTCTTGAAATGCCCGTTACCTCTCTGAAACCACCGGTTGGCTATACAGGTTTACATACTATCTCATTTGCAGGCGATTACTTATATTTCGACTGCAAGAAGCCTGTGTTTTCGCTGGCATCGTCTATATGGCAGCTCAAAAGGCGGTTGCTAATGATTAAACCTGACAAAACCATTGAGCTGCCAACAGAACCGGGAAAAAGATGATGGTAAAAGAATAATAAGTTCTGTCGCAATTTAAAGAGAGGAGAAATTTAAGCCCACCGAACAAAATCATGCGTATAACTTCACTACCCTGCAACCATCCTTATGCAGCCACACACAACATGACCCGGTTTACGGGGTGCTTTTTTTACATATCCACATGCGGATAATAAACTGTTGATAAATAATTGAATTCTTTTGAACTCTATAAATTTAAATTGGACTATCTTTGACAAAATAAGTCAACACAGAAAATGTCAACACTAGGAATGAAATTAAGGGAATTGAGAGAAAATGCAGGTTTTTCATTGCGAAAAGCGGCGGTAGCCATAGACATTGACATAGCTATATTGAGCAAGATGGAACGTGGCGAACGGAAATTCTCAAAAGACTTGGTTTTAAAGTTAGCGGAACTCTATAAAACTAATTCCGATAGATTGGTTATTGATTTTTTAAGTGAAAAAGTACTTTACGAATTGGAAGAAGAAGAATTTGGACTGGAAGCTTTAAAAGTAGCTGAGAAACAATTAAAATATAGGAAAAACAAGTGATTAACAAGGTCATCCATATAAAAAACGTTGGAAAGTTTACTGACTATTCAGTAAACACAACCCCTACATGGAATGGCGAGTTCAAACCTATTACTATAATTTATGGCCAAAATGGAATTGGAAAGACAACTTTCACTTCAATCCTGAAATCACTAAAAGAGAATGATGCTTTATTATACCAGTTGAGAACTTTTGGAACGCATAATAGTCCAGAGGTAAGCATAAAATTTGATGACCATCCAGCACCCATTAAATATTCTAATGCTGAATGGGATACCAACTTTCCAACAATTGAAATTTTTGATATTCATTTTATAAACGATAATGTTTATACGGGTTTTGAAATTCTTCCACAACATAAGAAAAACCTTTTTGAAATAATTATCGGACAAGAAGGAATCAGGTTAAAAAAGGAAATTTCTGATGTTAAAAATAGTATTAAGGAAAAGAATATTTCATTAAAGGAAATTGAAGCAAAGGTTTTCAAGATAATTAGCGGTTTTGATATAAATACAATTATCAACTTCCAGATAGATCCTGAAATTGAAAAGAGAATAGCCGAAAAAAAGGTTGAAATAGATACAGTAAAATCAACTGAAAAAATAAAGACAACCGCATTTTTAAAAAGGATTTTAAAAATAGATTTTGAAATAAGGTTTGAAAAAGTTATTGAGTTTTTACAGACCTCAATTGATACTATTTCAGAAAAGTATCTAAGAATGGTCATTGACCATAAAAGTTCATTAAATCTTGCCAACAAGTCGGAACAATGGATTAAAGACGGGTACGATAATATTTCTGATAACAAATGTCCATTCTGCTTACGTTCATTTGACGACACTGTTGAAATTATTAATGCTTATAAGCAGTATTTTAATGAAGAATATATCAGTTTGCAGGGAAAGACAAAACTATTGCAAACCAAAGTTAAAACAATTAATCCTGAGCTAATTCTTTCAAATATTGAGAAAGAGAACAATCACAATACCGGATTTTTAGAATTCTGGGGTAACTACATTAA
>JBBQIQ010000090.1:0-17083 GCA_038325075.1 Bacteroidales bacterium
AAAATGGGCACGGCTTTCTAACTATCCTGTTAACATTACGTGGCTGAATGCATACGTTAACAGCACAAAGATAGAAAGTCCGGATTTCGTGCCGGAAAGCATTTATTATACCCTGATTGAACCAATTCTTAATAACCAACAATTGCAATTGGCTTATGCAGATAAAAATTTTTACGATTTAGTCTTTCCTCAGAATATTTTCCCTGCAACTGTGCTGAGAAATATTAATGGTGGATTTTATGCAAACAATTATTCACCCCTTAATATTAAAACCAATGAAGACTTTCAAGCAATTATCTTGCGATACCCGGCTTTAATTGTTAAACCTGCAATAGAATCCGGGGGGGGGGGAGAATGTTTACTTGTTTGAGAAGTCAGGCAAAGAAATGATTGACAATGCCGATAAAGTATTGAACATCAAATTCCTGCAATCTCATTTGAAAGAAAATTATATTTTGCAGGAAGTATTGTCGCAGCATAGCGAACTGAGCAGATTCAATAATACTTCTATCAACACAATCAGGGTTCTAACCTGGTTAAGTCCCGTAACCGGGAAAGTTGAAATTCTACATTGTATTTTGCGAGTGGGTGCACGCGGACAGCATGTTGACAATTCCAGAAGTGGTGGGTATGCCATAGGAGTAAAACCTGACGGGCTATTAAATCAATTCGCCACAAATAAATATGGGAAAAAGTTTACTGAAGTAAATGAAATAAATCTATTACAAAAACACATACTCCCACTTTTTGATAAAATAAAAAATAAGGCCAAAGAAATTAGTTCAAAATATTGTCATTTTCATTTGCTGGGTTTGGATATGATGGTTGATGAAAATCAAACTATTCGCTGTATAGAAATAAACATCATTGGAAATGAAATAAATTTCTATCAACTTAATAATGGACCTTTATTTGGTGAATATACCAATGAAGTTATTGATTATTGTGCAGAAAAGCAACAACATCTATTCAGAAGTTTTACATTATAGAAACAACGAAAATTGCCATGCACAACAGCCTCATCGGCTTTCACCCTCGTTGGGTAGAATACTTTAAGACTAATAAGTTTTCTAGTTGAATGGTCGATTTTGCTATGCAAATGATATTATTTAACAATTAAACGGATTTAATTCTTTGTGTGGCGTCATTCAAATATTAATTTAAAGACTATCTGAATATTGAGCAAAAAACACAGGTATTACAAGCAGAATTTTAAGGAGTTTAGGGATGTAATTGTAGGGTGTTTTCTGAAAAAGTATTAGACGTTCGAAAAGGATGAATAATTATTTAGTAATTTATACAATGCATCTAACTTTTGTTTTATTTGATACGAATTTAATTTTCACACTTAATTTTTTAAGATGTTAAATGAACTGCAAAATAAGATCAATGCCAGAGTAAGGCTGTATCTAAATAAGTATGCGCAAAAGGCTGATAAATCTTTACTTTATAATTACTCGAGAAATGATGCTCATATTGCCAGGAAGCATATTGTTTCTGTCAGGGGATATAAGATAATGGACCGGGAAATGGAAAGAAATATTAAGGATTATTGTAGAAAAGCATTCGGGAAGACTGATTTTTGGCCATATTTGGCACTCTATGCAGAAATAAGAGGTGAGTTTATCCCTGGTTGGATTCCCGAGGACTTTTATTGGCTAAAAATACTACCTCAATGGAATCCTAATCCACAAAATCAACTCTGTAATCTAAAAACTTTTGATCACAAGCTTTTTACCAATTTTTCTCTGACTCCTCTCTTTCTAAGAATTTCTGATCATTTTTTTAATCCGGAGTTTCATGTGGTTTCTGAGGTTGAATTAATGGACTTTTTTAAAAATTACGACAAATTAATTGTGGTAAAAGAAGAATTTGGAAGAGGCGGGAAGGAAGTGACCATTCTGAAATCAACGGAATTTGAGTCCAAGAAATTGAAAAGTGGCCAAAATTATGTTATTCAGCCTTTCGTTGAGCAGTATGAGCTTCTTAATAGACTGAATCCCAATAGTGTAAATACATTTAGGGTAAATACCTTTCTTGAAGATGATGGGTCCATCAGTGTACGATTTGTTTTTTTAAGGTTTGGTACAAATGAATCGAAAGTTGACAATCTTGCTTCCGGAGGTAATTTACTTTTCTTTGATTTGGAAGGTAATCCATCTGATTCGGCCTATGATAAGCTGGGATTTGAAATCGGGGAAAAGCATGAAAAAACAGGTTTTGAATTTTCGAAACTTATAATTCCCCGATACAAAGAGATGCTTGAAAAATGCAAGGAGGCTCACCAGAAATATCCTTATGTAAGATTGATTGGCTGGGATGTTTGTTTCGATAAGGAGGGCAATCCAATATTGCTGGAATGGAATGCTGATCGCCCCCATATTGATGCTCTTGAGGGGAAATTTGGGCCTTTCTTTCCTGATTTTATTGCTTTCGATGAAAGCATAAGGTAAGGGCTCCATATTTACCCATGTTGTCATTTTAGTGGAAATATTTCCTTTGAACAGGGAGGTCATCTGAAGTTTGTACACACTCCTATTCGGCAGATGAATAATGGCCTAAAGTGGAATTTTTAGTTTTTGATACTTGAGGTGATTTAATATCTGAATCACTAAAATATTGTAAATTTTGTTCTTGAAAATATTGTTTAATAAAAATCTTTCTTTTAAAAAGAGGATTAAGAACGTCATTGCTTACTATCTGGTGCGCAGGGGAGCGCGTATAGCCTGGGAAAATATGTTCAGGCAGTTTTATGCTTCAGCTCCTGAAAACTTTAAACCAGCATCTAAAGAAGAAGAAAAGGCTCATACCCAATATTGGCAATATTTTTCAAAGCGGGTAAATCCTGCCACTTACCGGGTTTGCAAAAATTTGAGTGGAGTTGGCAATCCAAAATATATACCAGAGGAAATCTATATTGCAGATATTGAAGCAACATTGAACCATGATAAGACTGCAAATTATATTGGAAATAAGAGCTTTTACAATCATTGGTTTGAAAAAGGAATCTTTCCAATGGATTATTTTCACAACATTGATGGCGAGTTTTTGAACGTAAATTTGGAGCGAATCTCGCAAGGTGACTTGGATATATTATTTGAAGAAATAAAGTATCCGGTCGTCATAAAGCCAAACAGAGATACCTATGGTGGCAAAAACGTAATGATACTTGCAAACCCTCAGGAACTAAAATCAGCAGTAAATAAGTTGAAAAATAACTTTGTTGTGCAGGAAAAAATAAATCAACATGAGTTTTTCCAAAAATATAACCCTGCTGGTCTGAATACAATAAGGGTTTTTCTTTACCGGTCAGTCAAAAATAACGATATTCACATTACAGGCACCTGCATGCGCATGGGCGTGGGTGGCGGACTTGACAACCTTTCGTCAGGTGGGATATTGACATTTATTAATCCCGATGGTAAAATGAATGGATTTGCCGTAAATAAGTACGGTGTTAAATATTTGAAGCATCCCGATACCGGTCCGGAATTTTCGGAAACCATTCCCGATATAGAAGATTTGTATAATGTGTCGAAAAAGGTTGCAAGCCGGATTTTCTATGCCAGGATATTAGGCCTGGATGCCTGTTATGATGAGTCAGGCAAATGGCGAATGGTTGAGGCCAATGTGGTTGGTCAGCATACCATAAAGTTTGTTCAAAATGCAGGATTCCCCTTTTTTGGAGAGTTTACCGATGAAGTAGTGGAGTATTGTAAGACCAACCACTGGGCACTACAAAATAACTAATCTGGACAATTTTACAAGTCTTGTATGAAAATTGCCATTCATTATTCTGTTCATTCCGATAGCAAATACTGGATTGAATACTGCAAGGAGAAAGATATTGATTATAAGATAGTTGATTGCTACCGGAGCGATATTATTGATCAGCTTTCTGATTGCGAAGCCCTGATGTTTCACCACCACCATACACATTCAAAAGATACGTTGTTTGCTAAACAATTGTTATATGCACTTGAATCCACAGGGAAGGTAGTATTTCCTGATTTTAAAACGGGTTGGCATTTTGACGATAAGGTTGGACAGAAGTACTTGTTCGAAGCAATTGGAGCACCATTGGTAAGTTCTTATGCTTTTTATTCCAAAAAGGATGCACTCAATTGGGCTGATCAGACTTCCTTTCCTAAAGTTTTCAAGCTAAGGGGAGGCTCTTCCGGATCAAATGTTCGCCTTGCCCCAACAAAACATAAAGCAAAAGTTTTAATAAGCAGGGCTTTTGGGAGGGGATATTCAAATTTCAATGCCTGGGGCATTTTTTTGGATCGCTATGATCACTTCAGGAAAGGTAAAGAAAGTTTATGGGGGGTAATAAAAGGAATTGGCCACATCATAATTCCAACACCTTTTGCCCGTGTAGCGGGCCGCGAGAAAGGGTATGCTTATTTTCAGGACTTCATACCTGACAATACCCACGATATTAGAATTACTTATGTTGCCAATCGGGTTTTTGCCCTTCGCCGTGGTGTGCGAAAGGGTGATTTCAGGGCTTCGGGCAGTGGTATTCAGGTCCACGACCTTTCAAAAATACCATTAGAAGCCGTGAAAATTGGATTTGAAATATCAAAAAAGTTGGGGCTGCAAGTTGCCGCTTATGATTTTATCTTAGACAATGGAAAGCCGGTAATTGTTGAAGTTAGTTATGGGTTTGGATATGACCCGCAGCAATTTGATTTTGGCTATTGGGACGAGAGCCTCAATTGGCATGAAGGTAAATTCAATCCTTATGGCTGGATGGTGGAGTTGGTTTTAGAGAGCATCAGCGGTTCAAAAGTGGGTTCAAAAGATCATTAAAATTGGATTGACGCTATGTATGAACCTTTGATTCAGATCATTAGAATAATCAAGGATGCTGATTGATAGAGGATTAATCCAGCAACCATTTTTTACAACTAACCATTATGTTTAATAAGTTAATCCAGGAACTTAGCAAACCGAATGTTTTGCTTTTGAAGTTGTTTGTTAAATTCCCCTTTCTTATTTCTGACAAACTGTTTTTAAGGTATAAGTTCCGGGTTCTAATGAATAAAAAACTGGATTTAAAAACCCCGAAAACATATAACGAAAAATTGCAATGGTTAAAGCTTTATGATCGAAAGCCTGAATACTCGGGCATGGTAGATAAAGCGGAGGCAAAACAAGTGGTTGCTAATCTCATAGGCGAGCAATACATAATTCCGACCCTAGGGTTATGGGAAAAATTCGATGACATTGATTTCAACAAACTCCCAAACCAATTCGTGCTTAAAACAACACATGGCTGCGGTGGTGTAATTATCTGTAAAGATAAAGCCAAACTTGATGTTGTGGCTGCGGGAAAGGAGATCAAATTTAGTTATAAGCATAATTATTTCGCCTACGGACGCGAATGGCCATATAAAAGTGTTAAACCACGAATAATCGCAGAACAATTAATGGTTGATGAAAGTGGGGTGGAGCTTAAGGATTATAAATTCTTTTGCTTTGATGGTGAACCGAAAGCCTTGTTTATTGCTACCGACAGGCCCCATGATACCCGTTTTGATTTCTTTGATATGGATTTTAACCATCTGCCTTTTACCAATGGGCATGAAAATGCAATTAAGAAAATTCATAAGCCTCAGAACTTTGAATTAATGATTGAAATGGTGAAGAAGCTTTCAAAAGGTATACCTCATGTAAGGGTTGATCTGTACAATATCAATGGTAAAGTTTATTTCGGTGAACTGACCTTTTTCCATTGGGGTGGGATGGTGCCTTTTGTTCCAGAGGAGTGGGATTATACCTTTGGTAGCTGGATAAATCTGCCTATTTAGATCACTGTGAAAATATCCTTTTAAAATAATGCCAAATAAAAAGCTTGTATTGCTTACCCCTTCATTGGGCCCGGGAGGCTTACAAAGAGCCATGAGTGTATTGGCTAATTATTTTGCAGAAACCGGAAATGTTGAAGTTCATCTCATTTTGTATGGAATTTCTAAACAGCAATTCTACCCGTTAAATGAAAAGGTTCCGGTCTACACCCCTGAATTTGATTTTAACAACAAGAAGCGATTTTATTATACGATAAAAACCATGTTGTTCCTTCGCAACAAAATAAAGACATTGAAGCCTGATGTTGTTCTCAGTTATGGTGAATATTGGAATAGTTTTGTTATGATATCACTGTTGGGCCTGGGTCTTCCCATATATGTCTCTGATCGTTGCCAGCCTGACAAAAGTCTTGGACGCCTGCACAATTGGTTAAGAAGGATATTGTATCCCAGGGCTGCTGGAATAATTTCCCAAACCACCGCTGCCAGGGAAATCTATACCAAAATGATCCGCAACTCAAATATCGGTGTTATTGGCAATCCTATTCAGGAAGTTATTCTTCAAAAAAGCATAGTAAAAGAGAATATTGTACTGACTATTGGTCGACTTATACCTTCAAAACATCACGATCTTTTGATTGATATTTTTCTGGACTGTTATCAGCCGGGCTGGAAATTGGTGATAGCAGGAGGGGATGTTGCCTATGGAAATGTTTATAATCAGCTTAAAGAAAAGGTAACAGCATTAAATGCTGAGGATAAGATAGAATTAACCGGTAGCATCAATCATGTAGATGAGTTTTACCGGAAAAGCAAAATTTTTGCTTTTACCTCAAGTTCCGAAGGCTTTCCCAATGTAATAGGCGAAGCCATGGCAGCAGGACTTCCGGTAATTGCATTTGATTGTGTGGCCGGACCTTCGGATATGATTGAAGATGGGAATAACGGATTTTTAATCCCACTTTTCGATCAGGGAATGTTTATAGAAAAGCTGTCTTTTTTGATGAATAATGAAGAAGTGCGGACAGAGATTGGTGCCAAAGCCTTTCAGTCAATACAAAAGTTTAATCCTGAGTTGATTGGAAAGAAATACAATGATTTTCTTTTTAACAATAACCCATCTTTACCCAAATAACATAGACTCGATAGCGTACTCAAATTTTATAATCAAATAATGATTACCCGAACCAAAAGTCTCATTACCCGAAACCTCCTGAATATTCCAGGCTGGAGGACTAAGCGTAAGATCGTGGTGATTGAATCTGACGATTGGGGCAGTATCCGAATGGCTTCACCAGAGGCTTACAATCATTTCCTGACTCTGGGTTACCCTGTAGATCAATGTCCTTACAATCGTTACGATATGCTTGAATCGAACAGCGATATGGAGGCTTTGTATGAAGTGCTTGATTCGGTGCGGGATATGAAAGGGAGGCCTGCTATTTTAACCGCCAACAGTTTGGTTGCCAACCCTGATTTTGAAAAAATTGAGGCCGATAATTTTGTTAATTATCATTATGAGATATTGACAGAGACCCTGAAAAGGTATCCCAATCATGACCGGGTTTTTGAGTTGTATCATCAGGGCATTGAAAACAAGGTGATTAAGCCGCAGTTTCATGGTCGGGAACACCTGAATGTAGGCCGTTGGATGAAGGCTTTGCAACAAAATGATGAATATGCAAAAGAAGCTTTCAGGTTCAACATGTTTAGTGTTCACCCTAAGCATGATAGTGACAATGGGCTGGAATACATGGAGGCATTGGATTATGACAATGAGGAGCAGTTAAGTTCCTTCAACCAGATACTTGAGGATGGGGCAAATATTTTTAAACAATTGTGGGGTTTTACTTCTACTTCCTTCATTGCCTCGTGTTATATCTGGCCGCCTGAAGTGGAGGCTATCCTCCATAATGCAGGAGTAAAGTATTTGCAAGGGGTTGTAGCCCATGCTGTTCCAAAACCTGGCCAGAGTTTTGAGTATAGCTATAAGTATCACTTCCAGGGACAACGGAATAATTATGGTCAAAGATATCTGGTTCGCAATGCATTTTTTGAGCCCAGCCATACGCCACAAAATGACAATGTTAGTAATTGCATACAACGGATTTCCATTGCTTTTAAATGGAACAAGCCCGCAATTATAAGCTCACACCGTTTGAATTACATGGGCTCTCTTGTTCCCGAGAACCGGGAAAGGGGTTTAAGACTACTGAAGGAATTACTCAGGGAAACTATCGCCAGGTGGCCGGATGTTGAGTTTATGTCCTCCGCTGAATTGGGCGATGTTATGAATGGCGTTGAAGCCCGATAGATGATTGAGCGAAAGCAAAAAATTCTCTTTATTATTCCTTCTCTCGAAGAGGGTGGGGCCGAGAGGGTGCTGATAAATATGCTTAATAAGTTTGATTACGAGAGATTTGAAGTTGATTTATGCGTTGTCGTAAACAGGGGCATATATTTTGGAGAAGTCCCGGCACAGGTGAAAGTCATCACACTGTTTAACAATGAATTTATTTGTAAGGTATTCAATGGTTTGCACGTCAGATTCAATATTAATCTGCTTTACAAATGGATAGCAAACAGCAGGATAAACAATAAATATGATATTGGCATTTCGTTTCTGGATTCTGCCTATACGGATATCCTGTTTTTTCTAAAAAGGAAAGTTTCGGTAAAAATTACCTGGGTACACTCAAGCTATAAGACTTACCTGAATTTTGGTAAGTTTTACAAAGGGGCCTACAAAAAAAGAATAATAGCAAATCGTTACAGTAAACTGGATAGTATAGTCTTCGTTTCGAACGATTCAAAAAGGGAATTTGAGGAAATCTTTGGCCATTTTCATTCAATGAAAGTGATCTACAATATGATTGATGCCAAAGGCGTAAAAGAGAAATCTTTAGTGCCTCTCCCTGTTCCGTTCGACAATAAAATTATAAACATTGTTGCATTGGGCGTCTTGCTCCCTGTGAAGGGATACGATAAACTAATCAGGGCTGCCAGTTTGCTCAAGGATGACGGGTTCAATTTCAAAATCCGGATTTTGGGTAATGGTGACCTTGAAGATGAGCTTAATAAGTTAATCAAAGATCTGATGGTTGAAGATGTGGTTGAGCTTTTAGGATTCCAATACAATCCGTTCCCATACCTAAAGCAATCGGATGTTTTTGTAATGACTTCGGTTTCAGAAGGTTTACCTACAGCCATGATCGAAGCCATGATACTGGGTTTGCCAACAGTGGTTACCGATTGCAGTGGTTGTCGCGAGATAGTTGGCAGTGGCGAGTTTGGAATAATGACTTCACAGTCAGATATAGGTATTTATCAAGGATTGAAAGCAGCTATCAGTAACCCTTCAAGGCTGTCCTATTTTCGAAAAAAATCATTGGAAAGAGCTTCTGTTTTTGATGATTCCCTTATTCTTCAACAGGTTTATGAACTTCTTAATTAAAAGCCATCTTCTATATGAAAATCCTGCAAATCAACAGCACAGTTAACACAGGCAGCGTCGGGCGTATAGCTGAAGAAATTGGACAGCTATTCATAAGGGCTGGTCATGATAGTTATATGGCTTACAGCGATTTAGGAACTTATGGTAGCCAATTGAAACTCTTGAAAATCGGGAATAAAGCGGATGTATATTTGCACGGAATAAAAACAAGACTTCTTGACAGGCATGGGTTTGGTTCGAAATATGTAACGCAGAAACTCATCCAGAAGATAATAGAAATTAATCCCGATGCGATCGGTCTTCACAATATACATGGCTATTATATAAATGTTGAAGTTCTTTTTAATTACTTAAAGAAGGCCGGAAAACCGGTAATCTGGACACTCTTTGATTGCTGGCCATTTACAGGACACTGCAGCTATTATGATTTTGCCCAATGTGAAAGATGGAAAACAGGTTGTTATAATTGTCCGGAAAAAAGGATGTACCCTGCCAGTTGGGTTATGGACAATTCAAAAAGCAATTATGCCAGGAAAAATGAGATTTTCAACGGAGTGAAAAATCTAATCATCGTCACTCATTCTAATTGGCTGGCCAATCAGGTAAACCAATCGTTTTTATCAGATTATCCGGTTTCCATAATTAATAATGGTGTAAACTTAGATGTCTTCAAACCAATAAATTCTGATAGAGTTAAAAAAAAATACAGCATCGAAAATAAAAAACTAATTCTTGGTGTCGCTAACTATTGGTCGAGGCGAAAGGGATTAAAAGACTTCATTGAATTGAATAAGCATCTGCCTTCCGATTATCAACTGTTATTGGTTGGATTGGCTAAAGAACAACAAAAGACATTACCAAGGAATATAATTGGTATTTCACGCACCGAAAGTGTTGAAGAACTGACGGCGTTATATTCAGCGGCAGATGTATTTGTTAATCCAACTCTACAGGATAATTTCCCCACTACAAATATTGAGGCATTGGCATGCGGTACTCCTGTGATTACATACAATACAGGAGGAAGTCCGGAAGCAGTTGATGCATTTACTGGTTGTGTGATCGAAAAAGGGGATATTTCAGGACTACTTCTTGCTATTGAAAATATAGTCACTAAAGGGAAAGAACACTACGGGCCACTATGCAGGAAGCGGGCAGAAATGCTTTTCAATAAAGATGACCGTTATCAGGATTACATTAAACTCTATGAGCATTTGCTGGTTTGATTTGAAGGTATTGTCAGATATTTGTAAAGTCAAAATTTATGAAACAACTTTGCCAGAGAACTATATTTTCAATTAACTGATAATTTTTTCAGGTCGGTTTTGCTTTAAAATGATGTCAATTATCATTTCTAAATACGCTTTGAGTGTTTTTTAATCTGAAAAAATCAGTTATCAGCCATTTGCAAAATCTTCCGGGTTGGAGGACTCAGCGGAAAATTGTAGTGATTGAATCAGACGATTGGGGAAGCATCCGGATGCCATCCCGGCAAGTTTATGACGACCTTAAAAATGAAGGCTTTAGAGTTGACCATGACCCTTTTTTAAAATATGATAGTCTGGCCAGCGAAAGCGATTTGACAAATCTGTTTGAAGTGTTGACCTCGGTTAAGGATGCCAATGGTAATCACCCGAAGATTACAGCCAACACGATTATGGCAAATCCTGATTTTGAAAAAATCAAGGCATCTGACTTTTCGACATACTATTTTGAACCTTTCACTAAAACTTTAAGCCGTTATCCGAAACATGCCGGAAGCTTTAATTTGTGGAAGAAAGGAATGGAACTGGGCATTTTTCACCCTCAGTTTCATGGCCGGGAGCATATAAACATTGCCCGGTGGATGAAAGCATTGCAGCGAAACGATAATAACGTTCGACGGGCTTTCGATCTGGAAATGATCAGCATAAGTTCCGAACCTTCTGAAATGCGGTTTGGGTATATGGAAGCGCTGGATTATTTTTCACCGGGAGAAAAAGCTGAAAAGCAAACTGTGATTAAAGAGGGTTTGGAATTATTCAGCCAAACCTTTGGATATTCTTCCCGGTCTTTCATTGCCTCTTGTTATGTGTGGGATAAGGAGATCGAACAAGTGCTGCATAAAAACGGGGTGCGGTTTATTCAGGGCGTGGCACAGCAATTATTACCCCGGACAAAGAACAATGTACATTCCTTCAATAAAAAATACCACTATATTGGGCAAAGAAATCATCTTTCTCAATGGTACCTTACAAGAAATGCCTATTTTGAACCTTGTTTGTTGCCAGAAGGAACTGATAATGTTGGTTATTGTCTGAAGAGGATGGAAATTGCCTTTAAGCTGAAAAAGCCGGCAATTATTGCTTCCCACAGACTTAATTATATCGGTGGTATTCATCCCGAAAACCGTGACACTAACCTGAAACTATTCAAGGATTTGCTCGTTAAGATTATCCAAAAATGGCCCAATGTCGAGTTTATGACCTCTGATGAATTGGGCTCACAAATGGAAAGTGTAATCAACTAAAAATCAGACATTCTTTGTACCTTTATAAATTCATTCATGTTTAGTTTTATTATAAATCTGTAATTATGAGAATTCCCTTTCGCGAAGCCCGGCTAAAGCCCATCGTTGTCGGTACTTTAAAGTATTCCAAGTTCATTACCAATTTGTTCCCAATTGCCGCTGGCGCGACAGGGAATGCCCGCTATTGCTATGCGGTGTGGATGCGCCACCTTTCATATCTTGCCAGATATAATGAGGGAAAAATACCGGCTAATGTAACAGAAATTGGGCCGGGGGATTCCTTCGGTGTTGGATTGGCAGCTTTGCTTTCAGGCTCAGAAAGCTATTTCGCACTAGAAGCTATTGAATATTGGAATAGTGAGCGGAATCTCCGGATATTGGACGAATTGATTGAGTTATTTCTGAAGAAAGAAGTAATTCCTGGCAACGAGGAATTCCCTTTACTGCAACCAGTAATGGAGAACTACGCTTTTCCTTCGCATATCATTACTGATGCAATTCTTCAACGCTCGATGGATAAGCATAGGATACAACAAATCCGTGAAGAATTGATGAATCCGGATAATGAAAATAATTTAATGGTCCGCTCTAAAGTCCCATGGCACGATAAGGGAATTATTAAACCTGAATCCCAGGATTTTATTTTCTCACACGTCGTAATCCAACACATCGAAGATATTGAAAATGCATTTTCCAACATGAAATACTGGCTAAAACCCGGAGGATTTTTATCTCATCTGATTGATTATAAATCTTTGGGATTCACTTCAAGATGGAATGGCCACTGGACATTTTCGGATTGGGAGTGGCGCTTAATGGTGGGTGGACGAAAATTTTCGCAGAACAAATTGCCCCATAGTAGTTACATTCAACTTTTTAAAGAGTACAACTTTAATATTTTATTTCTTATAATCAATAAAAAACCAAATACACTGTCTAAAAAAAGGTTAGCTAAAAAATTCAGGTCGCTTTCTGATGAAGATCTAAATATCTGTGAATCATATTTTGTAGCACAAAAGCCTTTGTCTGAATAGTGCCAACCGTTGCTAAGCCATTTAATCATAGTTATTTGTTCTTGGTTCATATATAACAAACCCCAGAATATACAGTGCATTCATCATTGGGAATATTAAACAAATTCATTCATACACCCTCACCACAGATCTGATTTGCAAATAAACATCCCTTTTCGTGAAGCCAGGCTAAAACCGTTAATAGTCGGCACTCTAAAATATTCACCACAGATAACCAAATGGTTGCCTGTTTCTGCAGGGGGTACATCAAATGCCCGCTATTGCTATGCAGTGTGGATGCGCCACCTCACTTTTCTGGCCAAATACAACGGAAGAGAGATTCCGGCCAATGTTGCAGAGTTGGGGCCGGGGGATTCCATTGGCGTTGGACTGGCCGCATTACTTTCGGGAGTGGAAAGCTATTTCGCATTGGACGTAATCAAATACTGGAACAATGATCGCAATCTCCGGATACTGGATGAACTGGTTGTGCTATTTCAAAAAAAAGAGCCAATACCCGGTAACAAAGAGTTTCCTTTATTGCAACCTGTCCCGGATGACTTTCAATTTCCGGAAAACATAATAACCGATCAGATTCTCAATCAAACATTAAACATGAATAGGGTCAGTAAGATACGTGAAGAATTAATGAATCCGGAAAACGGGAATAACATGTTCATCCACTACAAAATTCCCTGGAATGATATAGGAATCATGGTGCCTGAATCATTGGATTTTATTTTTTCACATACTGTACTTCAACATATTGAGGATATTGGTAATGCTTATAATGCAATGAATAGCTGGCTAAAACCCGGTGGTTTTTTATCTCATCTGATTGATTATAAGTCAATGGGATTCACATTGCGTTGGAACGGGCACTGGACATTTAATGATTGGGAATGGCGTTTTATGGTTGGTGGCCGAAAATTTTCCATTAACAGGATGCCTCACAGCAAGCACATTCAATTCTTCAGGGACAATTACTTTAAAATACTCTTTCTAAGAATTGAAAATACAGAAAGCACATTATTGAAGAACCGGCTGGCAAAAAAATACAGGTCGCTTTCAGACGACGATTTAAACACCAGCGGCGCATACCTCATAGCTCAAAAAAATATTCCTGCAGAATAAACTATAGGTTGAAGGTTTTACATATTAATACCGCACTTGTTACTGATGCCCCCGGCCGTATTGCTGAGGAAATCGGGAAAGTGCTCATATCCAACGGGCATGAAAGTTACATAGGATATGGACGTTATACCAGGCCCATTGCATCAAAGCCAGTAAAGATAGGAAGCAAACCAGATCAGATATTACATGTCATGAAGACACGGTTGTTCGACACGCATGGATTTGGTTCTACCAATGCTACTGAAAAGTTTATAGATGATATCCGCCAGATTGATCCGGATATAATTCACCTGCACAATCTTCATGGTTATTTTCTGAATGTTGAAGTGCTTTTCAGGTACCTGAAACCGGCAGGAAAACCAATTGTCTGGACCCTACACGATTGCTGGCCTTTCACCGGGCATTGCAGCCATTATGATTATGTTGGCTGCGACCGCTGGAAAACCAAATGCTATTCCTGCCCAAATAAAAAGGCATACCCCACAAGTTGGTTGATGGACAATTCTACCCGGAACTATTTCAGGAAAAAGGAACTTTTTACAGGTTTGGAATCTATGAGGATTGTTGCACCATCCGGTTGGCTTGCAGATCAGGTAAAAGAATCATTTCTGAAGGATTATCCGGTGGATGTTTTATCCAATGGTGTAAATCTGGAAGTTTTTAAACCGATTGGTGAAAGCGATTCAGTTAAAAACAAATATGGACTTACAGGTAAGCGGCTGATTCTTGGAGTGGCCAGTTTTTGGGGCCGGCACAAGGGGCTTGATGATTTTATCAGGTTAGGCAGCCTTATTTCCGAAGACACTGCTATTGTGCTGATTGGCCTTAATAAAAAGCAACAGGAAAGCCTGCCGGCGAATTTAATTGGTTTATCGAGAACCGAGAATGTGGATGAATTGGCCGCATTTTATTCTGCTGCTGATGTTTTTGTGAATCCGACTTACGTAGATACTTTTCCAACAACCAATCTTGAAGCGCTGGCTTGCGGTACTCCGGTTATAACTTACAATACCGGCGGGAGTCCGGAGTCTCTGGATGAGGAAACCGGAATGGTGGTTGAAAAAGGTGACTTAACCGGGCTTTCAGAAGCTGTAAAATCAATTCTTGATCAAGGTAAAAATCAATATGAGGAAAAATGCCTTGCCAGAGCGCAATTACTTTATAATAAAGAAGCGAATTATCTGAAATATCTTGACCTTTACAAAGAAATGTTAACGTAGATCAGTATATCACAAGTTTATTAAAACAGTATGACTGCAAAAACAAAAAATATGTTTAAAAATAAAACATTACTGATAACTGGCGGCACAGGTTCATTTGGCAATGCAGTGCTTGATCGTTTCATGGATACCGAAATCAAAGAAATTCGAATTTTCAGCCGCGATGAAAAAAAGCAGGATGATATGCGCCACCGACTCAATAGCCCCAAGGTGAAATTTTACATTGGTGACGTGCGTGATAAACGCAGCTTAGACGGTGCTATGCTGGGCGTAGATTATATTTTTCATGCGGCAGCGCTGAAACAGGTACCCTCCTGCGAGTTTTTCCCCATTCAGGCAGTAAAGACCAATGTTTTCGGTACCGAGAATATGCTTGATTCAGCCATTCAGCATGGGGTGAAAAACGTGGTGGTACTCAGCACTGATAAGGCCGCTTACCCCATCAATGCCATGGGCATCAGCAAGGCTATGATGGAAAAGGTGGCTATAGCCAAGGCGCGTTCCCTGGGCGACCATCCCACCACTACCATTTGCTGCACCCGATACGGCAATGTGATGGCTAGCCGCGGATCGGTTATCCCGCTGTGGATAGATCAGATAAAGGCAGGTAATGAAATCACCCTCACCGATGCAAACATGACCCGCTTTATGATGACGCTCAACGATGCGGTGGACCTGGTGTTGTATGCTTTCCAACATGGAGAAAGCGGTGATTTGTTTGTGCAGAAAGCACCTGCTGCAACACTTAGTGTGCTGGCCGAAGCCTTAAAATTATTATACAAAACCGATACGCCGGTCCGCACCATCGGCACCCGACATGGTGAGAAATTGTATGAAACGCTGGTAACCCGCGAAGAAATGTCGAAAGCAAAAGATGCGGGCAACTATTTTCGGGTTCCGGCCGATACCCGCGACCTGAATTACGATAAGTACTTTGTGGAAGGCCAGGAAGAAATTGCAGCATTTGATGATTACCATTCGCACAATACCCGAAGGCTGGATGTGGAGGGAATGAAGGAGTTGTTGATGAAGCTCGAGATGGTGAGGAAAGATTGTGGGATTTTGAAATGACGAATGCCCTTCGGCGAGAGCTCAGGGACCAACGAATGACGATTTACAATTTACGATTTACGGTTTACGATTTACGATTTACGGTTTACGATTTACGGTTTACGATTTACGGTTTACGATTTACGGTTTACGATTTACGGATTTGGATTTAATAACGAATTTCTCCGGCGGATATCCTTCTCCTTCAGGAGAAGGTGCCGAAGGCGGATGAGGTGAGGACGGTTTACGATTTACGATTTACGGTTTACGATTTACGGTTTACGATTTACGGATTTGGATTTAATAACGAATTTCTCCGGCGGATATCCTTCTCCTTGCGGTGGCTGAGCGCAGTCGAAGTCAGGAGAAGGTGCCGAAGGCGGATGAGGTGAGGACGGTTTACGATTTACGGTTTACGATTTACGATTTACGATTTACGGTTTACGATTTACGATTTACGGATTTGGATTTAATAACGAATTTCTCCGGCGGATATCCTTCTCCTTCAGGAGAAGGTGCCGAAGGCGGATGAGGTGAGGACGCGGTTTACGATTTACGATTTACGGTTTACGGAATTCAGGCTGGAGTCCATTGTCAAATTAAGAAGGAGATCAATTTGGAAGAGATTTGTTTATGTTAAAAGTCGGTATTACCGGACAATCCGGCTTTGTTGGCATTCATTTATACAACTCCTTAGGTTTGGATCCTGAAAAATTCTTTCGTGTTTCGTTTGAAGACACCTACTTTCAGGATGAAGAAAAACTAAAAACATTTGTCTCGCAATGCGATGCCATTGTGCATCTGGCTGCGCTCAACCGACATAATGATCCCAAGGTGATCTACGATACCAATATTGGATTGGTTAAACAACTAATTTCCGCCTGCGAAGC
>JBBQIQ010000091.1:0-16883 GCA_038325075.1 Bacteroidales bacterium
ATGCATGAAGGAGCACTGATGCTGAGTGAGGACGGTATTATTTTATACTGCAATGCCTATTTTGCCCTCATGGTAAACCTGCCATTAGAAAAAGTATTTGGAACATATCTTATAGATTATATTGATGATTCTTCAAAAGAACACACTGAAAAACTGATCTCACAATGTCAGGTTCAGCCTGTAAATGATGAAATAATCGTGCATTCAGGAAATGGGAAAAAGATAAATGCATTGATGTCCTTAAATGCACTGACCCTTGACAGTAAGCCGTTTATCAGTGCCATAATTACCGATCTTACTAAACAGGTTGAATATCAGAAAAAATTGATATTACGGACAAAGCAACTGGAAGAGAAAAATGAAGAACTCGAGAATGCAAATATAGAACTGGCTTTTCAGATCAGGGAGAAAAAAAAGCGGGGTAAAGAGCTGAGGATTGCCAAAACTGATGTAAAGGACCTGGAAGAAATAAATACACATAAAGACAGCGTTCTGGCAATATTGTCGCATGATCTCAGAAGCCCGTTAGCCGGAATTATTGGAATCGCTGAATTGCTTAACACGGATTTTGATGATCTGAAACAAAGTGAAGTCAAACATCTGCTGTCATTGCTCCTCAAAGAATCAACCAAAGAATTGAGTATGCTTGATAACTTATTGGAGTGGGGCAGAATAAAGTATGCGTCTGAAGCATTCTCTCCTGAAAATACCGTTCTTGCCCAGTCTATTTCAAAAGTTTTTGAAACATTAAAGGAAGTTGCCACTAATAATCGTATTAAACTTATGAACGATGTAACAAAGGACATCATCGTATTTGCCGATGGGAAAATGGTACTTTCTATCCTGCAGAATATTGTTTCGAATGCGATAAAATATACGCCGGCCGGTGGTAAAATAACCGTTACAGCGAGGAATACAGGCAATAAAGTTGAAACCGAAGTAGCTGACACCGGAATAGGTATGTCAAAAGATTTGACAGAAAAACTTTTTACGCCACAAATGACCTCACTTTTAACTCCCAGGGGGGAAAACAAGGGAGGAGGCATTGGATTGTTGCTGGTAAAAGATATATTAGACAAAAACAGCGGTGAAATATGGGTAGAGAGTGAGGAAGGAAAAGGCTCCTCCTTTTACTTTACTTTGCTGGCAGGAAAATAAACGGGTAAATACGCTGTCCTTAATAGCCATCTATTGAATACTACTACCCGAATTTATTCTGAATTCAGTAATGATTGAATCCGGCCTGCTTTTTTATACTATCTCTTTCCACCTTGCATCCATCCATTTTTTCTGTTGCTCTGCAGTGTGAAATGTCCAGGCAACAATCCGGCTGGCTTTATTGCCCTGGCCCATTGGAATGGTTTTCAGTTCGGCAACGCCGGCTTTGTCGAGCGATTTAATGGCACTTTTAAGCGTTGATTGCTTTGAAACTATCGTAGAAAACCAAAGGCAGGAAGCCGAAAATTGCTTACTCTGGAGAATCATATCACGAATGAACCTGCCTTCACCACCTTCGCACCAGAGCTCACCCGGCTGACCGCCAAAGTTGAGGACTGGTTCAGTAACTTTTTTCGAATTCAGATTGCTTAATTTGCGGAGAGTTCCCGATTGGGCTTCTTCAGCAGAGGCATGAAAAGGAGGATTGCAGATTGACAAATCGATGATTTCGTCCTTCTGAATAATCCTGTAGAACGTTTCTTTCGGATCCGTTTGCAATCTCAATTCTACCTTACCCTTCAAAACAGGGTTCAGTTCAACGATTTTGCCGGCAGATTCAAGCGCAACAGGATCGGTATCAGACCCAATAAATGACCAGCCATAGTCCTTGTTCCCGATGATCGGATAAACACAATTTGCCCCAACACCGATATCAAGGCATTTTATCTTGTCGCCCATCGGAAATGTTCCAAAGTTTTTGCCACACAAAAAATCTGCGATGTGGTGGATATAATCTGCCCTTCCCGGAATGGGCGGACAAAGGTAGCCCTGTGGTATGTCCCAGTAATCCAGGTCGTAATAGTGCTTCAGCAGGGCTTTGTTCAGCATTTTTACCGCAGCCGGGTCTGCAAAATCGATCGTCTCGTCGCTGTATATGTTCAGCACAACAAAATCAGCCAGCTCCGGGCAACCCGCAATCAGTTGTTTGAAATCATAGCGTTCCCGATGCCGGTTATGCGGGTGCAACCTGCTTTTGATTTTTGGGTGTTCTTTCTTTTTTTCTGGCATTGGTGCTTTTGTTAAGTAATGATCTGGCATCTCAGCCAGCCTCCTGGACGACGGTGACTTTAGCAGATCTTAAGAAAATCGAAATGCGCAAGAAGTCAGATTGCAAAAAATATTAAAAACTGCCGGATTACCGGTTTGCAAAAGTACTTGATAAAGTTGAGGGTTTAATATAATTGCAACTTCATGGTGTTTGGCTAGTATTTATTATCTAATTCTTTTCAGATTAAGGGAGAAGGATCGGCCTTCTAAAACTGAGCGAAGCGACCTCTTGTGCTCCTATAAATTAGGCGATGCGCACAAAAATGGCGTTAAGAAAACTGGCAGCGATAACAATAAAAAGTCCGCTTTCCTTCTCCTTTCGGTGACTGAGTATCAAGGCATTAAATATCCAAAGTATGAAGTACATAATTGCAGGTGCAAAACATCAGTACTAATATTCCGGGAAAAGAAAATCAGGCAAACAAATCCATCACCTCTTCGCTGCTCATGCCAGCCATGGTTGAATCGGAACGAACAAAGGCTTCAGCCAGATTGCTTTTCCGCTCCTGAAGGCGCATAATTTTTTCCTCAACAGAACCGGAACTGATAAACCGATAGACAAAAACGCTTTTATCCTGTCCGATGCGGTGCGCGCGACTGATGGCCTGCAATTCTGCGGCAGGGTTCCACCAGGGATCAAGCATAAAAACGTAGTCAGCCTCTGTCAGATTAAGACCAACACCACCGGCTTTCAACGATATCAGAAACAACCTGACATCCGTGTTTTTCCTGAAACGTTTTATCACTTCATCACGCTTGCCTGTTGCCCCGGTAAGCAGGGCATATTGTATTCCCTTCTCTTCGCACCAGGACTCAAAAATTGCAAGATGCTTTACAAAAGAGGAGAAAACGAGCACCTTATGATTTTCAGAGAGAATGGTTTCCAGTTTTGAGGTCACTTCTTCAAACTTGCCACTATCAGACTGATATCCGGGATCAAACATCCGTGGGTGACTCGCTATCTGTCTCAGACGCATCAATGCTCTCAGCGCAATTGGCATCGATTTCGCCAACCCATCATTTGGAATAATGTTTAACATTTCATTGCGGATTTTCGACTTTTCCGTCTCATAAACCGCCTGCTGGTCATCTGACATTGAGCACCAGGCCACTGTTTCAATGATCGGGGGTAGTTCAGGGGCAACCTCCTCTTTGGTCCGGCGAAGGATAAAAGGCCCGATCACTTCCCTGAGTCTTTCCGCATTCTCACCATCCGGATTTTGAGCCTGCGGTATTTGATAAAACCAGTTAAAGTCTTTCAGGCTGCCCAGCAGTCCGGGGTTTACAAAATTCATTTGCGACCAGAGATCGTTCAGGCTGTTCTCAACCGGTGTTCCGCTCAATGCCAGCCGGTGTCCGCACTTTAGCCTGAACGTTGCTTTTGCTACCAACGAGGCTGAATTTCTGATCTGCTGGCTTTCATCGAGCACCACAGCCAAAAATTCGATCTCTGCGAGTTTTTCAATATCGTTTCTCAGTGTTCCATACGTTGTGAGTATTACCTGGTTTTTGTCTAACACCCTGTGCGCCAGCGATCGTGCAGACCCGGTGTAGTTATAAACTTTCAGTTGCGGTGCAAACCTTTTTAATTCATGCATCCAGTTATGGATCAGCGAAGTGGGCATAACCACCAGGCTGCATGGCAATTTCGGACTTTGCCTGGCCATGCTTTTTTTCGGTTCCGGCAACTTCTCAGTCGCAGTTGGAGGTTGTGAAAACAGATCAAGCTGCACACCTTCCATGGTATCATGAACCACATCAAACCCGGGCAAACTGATTTCATTTTCCCCATCTGAGTAATATGAAAGAAGCAGGGCGATGGTCTGAAGCGTTTTTCCCAGGCCCATGTCATCGGCCAGAATGGCCCCAAAACCCATGCTGAACAGTTTATGCAGACGATAATACCCAAAGGCCTGGTAAGGTCGAAGAACAGCTTGCTGAAGGTTTGGCAGTTGTAATGTTTCTTTGCTTTGACCTTCAGAAAGCAGGTTGAAGTCCGGCAATTGAAAAGCCTTCAGCAGCATGAAATGATGCTTCCGGATACGGGAAACACCCTTGTGATCTACCGAAAAAGCCATAACATCGTGATAGGTAGAAAACCACTCTTCGGGAATAATGAATATTTCACCGGAAGGCAACACAAATTCCCTCAAGCCATTGAGTATATGCTCCCTGAAATGGATAAACGGAATTTCATACTCACCCGCTTTTACCATCGCTTTCACATCAAACCAGTCCTGGCTTGCCTGACTGCTCACATTCAGGTGTGATTTTACCAAGGCATAGCGGTTTTCTTCGGGTTGCTGAATGGTAAAACCATCCTGGTACAATAAATCAAGATGCTTGATTATCCATTCAACCAACGTGTAAATTGAGCAAATGCCATTTTCACCCACCAGTCTGAAAAGGGCCTCATATTGAGTTAATCCCAGCGATTTTAACTTTCTGACGATTTCTGCTTCAAAAACCAGATTCCGGCTAAACCGGGTAAAAACAAATCCACTTTCGGCAGCTTCTAATGAAATAAAGGTTTTCTGAGGATGGTTAGCCGGAAGTATCTTTTCGCCATAGCGAAAGTTCAGCACCATCGACGACTTGCCCTGCCAATCGTTTTCAACCGACAAAAAAGCCTCTGGTTCTATACTAACTTTTCTGACTTCAAAACCTTCGGCTTCTATTTCGCATCGGCCAACAATCCTGCGGATAAATGTGCTGAAATACTTTGCTTCAACGCGTGGAGGGATTTCGATGGATTCCTTCCTGAGAAACGGGCCAAGAAGTTTACCGTTAATGGATTGATCGAAGATAAATAATTGTTTCTCTGAAATATAAACACATGGACTCTGGGTTAGAATGATATTTTCAAGGTGCTGCAGGTTAACTTTGTTCTTGCCCAGGAATGCCTCAAAAGTATAGATCGTCCCACTTTCCGATCGTTTAAACCGGAGTCGGGTGGTCGCATCTGCTGCATTCACCGTAATCAGGTCTTCAGGATACAGGTTGGGCAGGGATTTCTCATGATAAAAAGGAATGCGGTGTTGCTGCATCAGCCTAACGATGCGGAAGATGGCTTTATCAAAATAAGGTCTGATGACCTGCTCTAGTAGGGTTTTGTCTGATTGTTTAAAGAAAACGCCAGGCGATATTTTCTTTTTGGAAAACTTCGAAACCAGGGCGGCAGGCTCAACAGAAGCCGACATTTCAACCATTTCTGACAGCAGATCAGGGTTGAATTGGTAGTTGCCCTTGTTTAACTTCGATAAACGCTCCTGAACTACCAGGTAATTGTTTTCATCCTGAATACAACTATATGGGAACAAGGTAAATCCAAACGGGATGGCCGGTTTAAGAATACAGGCCAGTATAAATTGATCGGGTGTATTGCTTTTCGTCACAAATCAGTTTTGAGGTTACAAAGCTAAAGACTTTCAAAAAGCAACTGCCAGTTTTGTAGAAAAACGTTCCGAGGTCAACTGATAGAACGGATTGAACGGCTTGAATCAAAATAGCTTGTTTTCATTCTCCTATTGCCGGAATGGTTATTTTAGCGCCTGCAAACCCATTCCGGCATTGATTATGATATACAATTTTGACGAAGTCATCGACCGCACCAATACTGCCTGCGTTAAGTACGACCTGCGTAAGCTATTCTTCGAAAATGAAGATGTTATTCCCATGTGGGTGGCCGATATGGATTTCCGTACCCCGGATTTTATCATGAATGCCATCCGCGAAAGGGCCGGTCATGAAATCCTCGGGTATTCCATCAGGCCGGAGTCGTACTTCACCTCGCTGATCAACTGGCTAAAGCGCAGGCATAACTGGGAGATTCAAAAGGAATGGATCACCTTCTCACCCGGCGTCGTTCCGGCAGTAAATATGGCGGTGCTGGCTTTCAGCAAGCGACGCGATAAAATCATAATTCAGCCACCAGTGTACTTCCCGTTTTTCGATGCTGTAAAAAAGCATGGCCGGAAACTTGTTTACAATCAGTTGATTATGGATAAAGGCCGTTACCGGATGGATTATGAAAACCTGGAACAGCTTTGCCGCGAAGGCGCCCGTATGCTTATACTCAGCAATCCTCACAACCCGGCAGGCAATGCATGGACAGCGGATGAACTCAGAAGGATGGCGGATATCTGTCTGAAATACAACACACTGATCATTTCCGACGAAATCCATGGCGATCTCGTCAACCGTGGCTATAACCATACGGTGGTAGCTTCACTTTCGCCTGAAATTGCTGCCCAAACCATCACCATGATGGCGCCCAGCAAAACATTCAATATTGCCGGAATGTCCACCGCCTCTGTGATTGTCAGCAACCCGGCGTTAAGGAAAAAATACCGCAGGGTGTT
This sequence comes from Bacteroidales bacterium, assembly GCA_038325075.1. Taxonomy (GTDB): domain Bacteria; phylum Bacteroidota; class Bacteroidia; order Bacteroidales; family Lentimicrobiaceae; genus Lentimicrobium. The sequence continues at coordinate 6,627 of JBBQIQ010000091.1, forward strand.
GGATGCGCTCCACATTGAGCTAGGAAATTTGTTTGGCAATGTGGCTTCAGAGGCTGCCTATGCCCATGGTGATGAGTGGCTGGAACAATTGCTCGATTATATCAATGGCAACATACAAACGTTGACTGAATTTACTGAAAAATACCTGCCACAAATCAAGGTAATCCGGCCCGAAGCTACCTATATGGCCTGGCTCGATTTCAGTTTAACCAACATGACCGATAAGGAATTAAAAAAGTTTATGATTGAAAAAGCTGGGCTGGGCCTGAATGAAGGCATCCAATTCGGTCCCGGAGGTGAAGGCTATATGCGGATGAATCTGGCCTGTCCCAGGCAAACACTTATACAGGCACTGGAACAGTTAAAAGCGGCTTTTAGGTAAAGATTGCGGATTGCGGATTGCGGAGGTCTTGATTAATACGTTATTAGATATTAGTTATTCGTCACCAGTCTGAAGTGCGACTGGCAGGTTGGTTATTCGTCATTCGTTGGTCCCTGAGTTCTCGGTTGGTGAGCTCTCGATTGGTGAGCTCTCGGTTGGTGAGCTCTTGTCGAACCATGTCGAACCATGTCGAACCATGCCGAAGGGCATTCGTAAATCCCTCCTCCTCTTACCTTCTTGCACCACCTTTCACTTCTTCACTCCACGCACATCCGCTGCAATTTCGAAAGATTCCCGTTAAAAACATTCAGATCAACCCCTCCTTTTACCCCATTAATCTTCGCTTTATCTGTGTGTTGCCAGAACTGCCATTTGCGATGGTGCATCCGGGGCAAATCTTCATAGTAATGGGCAATCCACAAGGGGTAATCCTTAAAATCATCGGCCAGGTATATATCATAAAAACCGGGGCTGGTGTATATGATCGGTTTCACCTGGTAGTGTTCCTCAATCAAACGGCACCATTCGAGCGCTCCATCCACAATTTCCTTTTTCGAACGGCGGTTGCTCACTTCAATATCAAGCACCGGAGGCAGGTCGCCGGGCTCAAGCTTAACCTGCCTGATAAAGTTTTCAGCCTGTTTTGCCGCATCGCGCGAGGGGTGGAAGAAATGATAAGCACCGCGCAGAATCCCCGTTTCTCTGGTCTTTTTCCAATTTCGTTTAAACTGAAGATCCTGCCGGGTAATGCCTTCTGTTGCTTTCAGAAACGCAAAATTGATTACAATTTCGTTAACATTCATGGTATCCACTTCTTCCCAGTTGATACGCCCCTGGTGATGCGATACATCAATTCCATGCACTTTATAGCCTGATGGAACCGGTACACCAAAGCTTTTCAGATTATGATATTGTTCAGCTCCTGAAAATGAGAAACCGCTCCTGTAAAAGGCAACACCATAGCGGATAAGGGCAGGCCCGGCTGCTATAGCCAAAACCAAAAGCACTCCGGTAATCAGATAGATTTTTACCGGGGCTATTTTCCTGCGCTTACTGCGGGGTTTTGGTTTCAAAAGATCAGGATATTGCCGGGTTCAAAAACAAACGGGCGCTTAACACCCCTGCATTAAATTCAGTTACCTATTTCTTCAATTCATAAACTGTTGCCGACCGGGCGGGAAAACTCATTTCCTGCCCCAGACTGACCGACCTTCCGTAAACAACATCAAACCCTGATGTGTATCCATGAGTGCATTCTGCAAAACGGTCCATTTTAACCAGCTTTTCCTGTTCGTTTCTATTGATGACAACCATGACAGTCTGGTCACCGGCTTTGCGGAAATAGACATAAACACCATTTTCAGGAATAAAATGTTTGAGCCCACCCTGGGTCACAGCCACATTGCCCTTGCGCCAGTTCAGCAGTTTCTGCATGTAGCTGACCACTTCATTTTGTTTACCAGTGCGCCCTTGCGGGATAAAAGCATTGATGGTATCCCCCGGCCAGCCACCCGGAAAATCTTTCCTGATGTCACCATGACTTACACCTGCATTTCCATCCATAAGCAACTCTGTACCATAATAAATCTGAGGGATTCCACGGGTAGTAAGTAGAAATGTCAGGGCCATCTTCAATGCTGGTAAATCGTTACCAATTGAATTGTAGTATCGGTTGAGATCATGATTATCAAGAAAAGTAAGCAAATAACCGGGATTGGCGTATAGAAAGTCCTGCGAAAGAACATAATAAAGCCTTGCCATTCCTTCCGACCAACCTTCGTTCTCGGTGAAGGCACTGGTCATCGCATTATAAAGCGGAAAATCGGTAACCGATTGCATACCCGAGTTGTAACCGTCACCTACGATTGCATCTTTCTGATAATAAGCCGTCATCGACTCTTTTTGCAGCCAGGCCTCACCGACAATGTTGAAATCCGGATATTCCTGATCCACCCTTTTGGTCCATTCACTGATCATTTCCTTGTAGGGATAGGGTTGTGTATCAACACGGATACCGTCGAGACCCGCGAATTCAATCCACCAAATGCTGTTCTGTATAAGATATTCCCGTAGAAAAGGATTGCGCTGGTCGAGATCTGGCATGTGCTTATCAAACCAGCCCTGAAGCATACGATTTTTGTCAGCTTCCGATGCATAAGGATCAGTCAGCGATTCAGCCCTGAAGTTGGAACGGGTATATTCAGGAAACTGATGAATCCAGTTTTTCATCGGCAAATCGTTGATAAACCAGTGGTTAATACCGCAATGGTTGAAAATCATATCCATAATGACTTTCAGCCCTTTGCTGTGGGCTTCTTCAACCATAGCCCGGTAGTCGGCGTTGGTTCCAAAACGGGGGTCAACTTTGTAAAAATCGGTGATGGCATAGCCATGATAACTTTCGGCTATGTTGTTGTTTTCGAGCAATGGATTTGGCCAGATAGCCGTGATTCCAAGATCTTTCAGATAATCAAGATGCTGGCGAATACCGGCAATATCGCCGCCATGCCTGCCAAGTGGTTTGCTCCGGTCGGCCTGTTCAAGCATGCCGGGCATATTGTCGTTTGCCGGATTACCATTGGCAAAACGGTCGGGCATCAGCAGATAGACCACATCGGCAGGGGTAAATCCCTTTCGTCCGGCCGAACCGGTTTCGCGTTGCCTGATCTCATACCGGTAGCTTTTAACTATCTTCCCCTTTGCAGTCAGGAGAATTTCAAATGCACCGGGCTTCAGGTTTTGATCCAGCAACAAATTTAAAAACAGGTAATTGGGGTTTTCAACACTCACCTGGTCCTGGATGGTAATACCGGGGTAATTGATCATGACCTTAAGCCCCGAAATATCTTTTCCATGAACAAGCAGTTGCAACTTGTCGTATTTCATGCCTGCCCACCAAAACGGAGGTTCAACCCTTAGTTCATCCAAAGGTTTTGCCAGGGAATAAAAAGGCATAGACAGTATAGTCAGCAGGAAGAATCCTGACAGAAAAAGTACGGGTTTTGAAGAATTGCTGTGTCGCATAACAAGGGGAGGATTGATCAATGAATAGAAAATAAAGAAATTTATAAGAGCTCAGATTCAATTGCCAAAAATACGAAAATCCATCTATCAGGATAACTAAGTTAAGCGGGATGAAACATTAATTACAGTTGTGCTCCTGCCTGTACTGTTGAAAATGCAATAGTAAAGCGCATTACGATCAGATAAGCTTTCTCAGCCGGATGCGGATTAACTGGCGCATCCCCTTGCGGCTGATAAGAAGGTTCACTTTTGAACCCTCATTTGCGCTGAGCAAGCGGTTGATTTCACCCAGGTTCATTGTGAAAGTACTCTTATTGTCTATAGCCAGCAGGATATCCCCTTCATTTAGTCCGGCTTCATCAGCAGGTGACCCGGAAATGATATCACTGATTTCAAAAACATTGAAAACCGACTCTATGGTCCTGAAAGTAATGCCACTCATGTTGTATTCAAATGGCTGCCGGAATTTGCCGCCTTTCGTTAGAATCATACGCTCACGCGAATAATCGAAGGTAACTCTGAACCGCGACAATGCCCCTGCACCCAGGGTTCCGTGCCTGTATGGGGTTTTATCTGTACTACCGGGAATGTATTCATCTGTAAATGAAGTTATGAGATTATCGAGGCGAAAATTGCCAAGCATTAGCCATCCGGCTCTGGCAAACTGTCCTTTCATATTCCCTGCAAGCCCTTTGCCAATAATCGCTTCAATATATTTGGCCGGCTTATAGTCGCCCAGGGCTTCATTTTCGAGCAACAACGGATGATTGGCCCCCGAATCAATCATAAGCCAGAGATCAAGGATTTTTCCGTTATCAAGTTCAATCCGGGCCGACATATAAGGTTTTCCCCTGTTTATGCTGAGTGGGATAACTTCTGCCCTGGCAGGTAATTGATAAACCTCAGGTCTTTGAAATGTGATCAGGTTGCGGTCGTAGTTGGTCGTAACTACCATGTTCCGGAATTTATCCATCCCGATGAGGCCATGCACCCTTGTGCCAATGTAGTTTTCCAGTGAGAAATAGTCCTGGCTCAGCAATATGAGGTTTGATAAAGCAGGCATCAGCCCTTTAACCTTTACTTTAACAGGACTGGTAATACAGGCTTCCAATACTTCGATGGTTCCGGGGGCCGTAATTCTGAAGTTTCGGATACATCGATCAGCCAAAACCCCAACCACATCCATATCGGTAATAATGATACCTTCAACACCACTGTCGAGAATTAACCTGAGGGGTATTGAATCGTTGAGGGTTGTTTCAATGATGACTATGTTGTCGAAATTTTCAAAGCTGAGTGAAGCCCTGTTTTTCCCGTAAGGCAGGTCAAAATAGTTGAATTGTGCTGAGGATGAACGATTAAACAGCAACACCATTGCCAACAAGACCAGGCCTGAAAATTTCCGAAATCTGTTCAGAAGCCTCATATTACAGCAGGAATAGTTTAAAAAGTGATACTAAGATAAAAAACAATTCAGGCATAGCGGACAAAGACTAATAAAAATTAAATTTGCACAGGTAACCTGATTTACCAATTTATATATATGACAATGAATATCAGTCCATTAGAAAGACTAAGAACTACCTGGCAGGAACTGTACCCTGGCCCGGAAGCCAATCAGAAACTGGAAACCCTGCTCAGCGAGTTGGAGAAAGCACACCAACTTAACCAATATGCCCCTCAGCCGGATGGTTGGTATAAAGATGCGGTCGTTTATGCGTTGTATGTTGATTTTTTCTCAAATACCTTTGCGGGACTGATAGAAAAGCTCGACCACCTCAGTAACCTGGGCGTTACCTGCCTGTGGTTGCTTCCAATTTTAGATTCACCAATGAGGGATGCCGGTTTCGATATCCGTGATTACCGCAATATAAGGGCTGACTTGTTGGGTTTGCCTGCTGATACAGCGGTTGAGGTTAAACAAAAGGCATTTCGAGATTTTCTGGCCGAAGCCCATACCCGGGACATCAGGGTTATCTTCGACATCGCCATGAACCACACCTCGGAAGAGCATCCATGGTTTGTGGAATCGCGCAAAGGGCCTGAAAATCCTTACCGGGATTACTACATCTGGAACAAAGACACCAATAAATATAAGGAAACCCGACTGCTCTTCAAGGGTATGTGCCCCAGCAACTGGGAAAAAGACGGGGAATACTATTTCTTTCATCGTTTCTTCGAATTTCAGCCCGATCTTAACTATGCAAATCCCGATGTGCTGATCGAAATCAGCCGCATTCTCTTATTCTGGCTAAGCCAGGGCCTGGATGGGTTCAGGGCCGATGCAATCCCCTACATCTGGAAAGAAGACGGCACCGACTGTGAAAACCTGCCACAAACACATTCCATCATCAGAATTTTCAGGGCTGTGCTTGACTATATCAGGCCAAATACTTTATTATTGGCCGAAGCTTGTCAGCCACCCAAAGAGGTGGTCAAATATTTCGGGGATGGGGACGAATGCCATGCCGGCTACCATTTTCCGCTCATGCCGATGATATTCAAGGCACTGGCCATTCAGGATGCCACGCCTATCCACGAGGTATTGCATCCATCGGTTACTCCCGGAATTTCTCCTGAAAATCAATGGTTTATGTTTCTCAGGCTGCACGATGAGTTGACCCTTGAAATGGTAACGCCTGAAGACAGGGCCATTATTCACGGGCATTATTGCAAAGATCCCCGCTGGGATTTCAGGGTGGGCGAAGGCATTGCAGCCAGGCTGTCGGAACTGCTCGACCGCGATCCCCGTAAAGTAGCCCTGGCTTATAGCATTATGCTCACTTTGCCGGGTACACCCATCATCTATTACGGCGATGAATTTGCAAAACTAAACGATGAAGCTTTCTATGAAAGTTTCAAATTAGAGACCGGCAAAGACGATACCCGCTACTTTGTGCGTGGACCACTTGACTGGGATCAGGCCAAAACCGAATTGGCAAAGCCGGAATCGCTGACTGCCAGAGTAAACGATTCAATCAGGGAACAATTGAAAGTCCGGGCTAAGTGGCCGGTGTTTGGCCGTGGCGACAGCCAATGGGCAACACTTGAAATTTCGCCCAGGGAAGCTCATGAAAAGCCTTTGCTGGCTTACTTCCGCTCAATGCCCGGACAAAGGGTCCTGGTTATCAACAATCTTTCCGACAAAGAAATAACCATTAAAGCCATTGACGACAGCAACACAGAATTTGTGAATCTGTTTAATGATAAAGCCATTGAAGCACCATTCGTTTTACCGCCGTATGGCTTCTTATGGCTCGAAGCATGATTAAAAAAGCAAAAAAAAACCAATCTGTAAAACACTATTCCCTGCTTTTCGTTTAAATATCAGGATTTTTATAAACAACCCGATAACCAAAAAAATGCTAAAAATGTCGAACGCGATCACAAGAACAAATTTCAGCCTGCCAGGGCAGACCGACCTTTATGTTGGCAAAGTCCGCGATGTGTATTTCATCAAAGGTGAACTACTTGTCATGGTCACCACCGACCGTATTTCGGCATTCGATGTGGTACTTCCGAAAGGAATTCCATACAAAGGCCAGGTGCTTAACCAGATAGCTGCAAAATTTCTGGATGCCACAGAAGATATTGTTCCAAACTGGAAAATAGCCACCCCTGATCCAATGGTCACTGTAGGCAGACTTTGTGAGCCCTACAAGGTTGAAATGGTTATCCGCGGCTACCTTTCTGGACATGCCTGGCGCGAATACAAAGAAGGCAGAAGAACCATCTGCGGCATACCCATGCCAGAAGGAATGAAGGAGAACGATCGGTTTCCCGAACCCATCATCACCCCAACGACCAAAGCCAGTGTGGGGCACGATGAAGATATTTCACGTGAAGAGATTCTCAGCACCGGACTTGTGAGTGAGGGAGAGTACCTGAACCTTGAAGATTACACCCGCAAACTGTATCAGCGTGGAAACGAAATAGCTGCCCGCATGGGGCTTATTCTGGTTGATACCAAATACGAATTCGGGAAAGACAATGATGAAATCTTCCTGATTGACGAAATTCACACGCCTGATTCTTCGCGATATTTTTACCTCGAAGGCTATGATCGCCGCCAGGCTTCAGGTGAGGCACAAAAACAGCTTTCAAAGGAATTTGTACGCGAATGGCTGATCGCCAACAACTTTCAGGGCAAAGAAGGCCAGCAGGTTCCTGAAATGACCGACCTTTTCGCCAACCAGGTTTCGGAACGTTACATTGAACTCTATGAAAGCATTACAGGCTCACCCTTTGAACGCTCTGATATTACCGATGTGCCCGGTAGGGTTGAAAACAATATTGTGAAGTTTATTACCGCATATTACAGGTAAGAGTGTTACAGGCTGAGTGTTTTGCGACATAATTGTGTTTAATGACGAACTTTTAATTCGCAAAATGTATCGAAGCACAGGGTTGGTGGGTTGGTGGCTCAATAGTTGTAGTATAGAAATTTCAGGAAGGTAGAGACGCGATGCCTCGCGTCTCTTTTCATTATAAACAATTTCACCGCAACGCATCTAAGCCCGTAGTTACAACCTTAAACCATTTTCGTTTATAAAAAAGAGACACAATGCATTGCATCTCTGTAAACCAAAATTTTCGGACAGAAATTTTTCATATTTCGCTTCCTTTTAAATACTCTACTCATCGCTCACAACTCATCTCTGAAAAAATAACTCACCGAAGCGCAGAGCGCAGGTGTTCTATCTCTCTCTCCTTTGAAGATTCACCATTGGTTGAATAGAGGTAGGACAACAACTCGAACAATTTGTCGAGCACAACCCTGGCATTTACAGGCCTGAACAGCTTTTCATCAGCCTTTACCTTTAGTCTCTTCAACAAGGATGCTATCTCGTTGCGGGTAAAAACACCTCCCTTATTCTCAGGATTTATATAAAACATGACCCTTGCCTGATCACCCGGGTGAACCCTGTTTTCATCAAGCCATGCCATAACAAAGCGCTCGCCGGGAAGAATCACAGGATGCACCGGCAAATCCAGGCTTTGGGCAAGTATTGTATATAAAACGCCAATTGCAAAAGAATAACCGGTACGCGACTCAAGCAGATTATTTAAAAAAAGGTATCTGGGCTCTGAAATCTGCCGGGCAGGCAGTTGCATCCGGTGAAGATCAAAAACAATGTGGTTCAGCACTTTAACCTTTTCCAGGGCAGTCAGGTTATCATTCAGTTCCAGCCAGATATCGCGGCGGATCAGGTGAATTTGTTGCCTCACCAGTTCCGGGTCAATGCTCTGAAACTGATATCGGGTAAAGATCAGATACGCCTCAAGCAAATTGTCATTTCCGTAGTGCGCCCACTTGGTGAGGTCGAGAAACAACTGGTCGTACTGAATATTATGAATAATGTCTTCGATCCGGTGCTGAATTGAATTGTCGAAGGTATTTTCCCAGGCCGATTCGAGCAATGGCACGGCAGATGTACCATACGAGAAAATCTGATCGCGGACCTTTATGAAAGTACCGTGGTCAGGTTCATCGAGCAGGCTTATGAGTGCCTCTAACTGAGGGTCAAGATCCGGAGAAAAGTTCATCCGTCAAATTTACATCACAATTATAGCTTTCCGCTATGGGGTAGCGACAGAATTTATCAACAACCTTTTGTTTAATAAATTAATGGAGACAGAAACCTTGCAATTCAGGCCGGAAGGCTTATTCCGGAAGGCTTATCAGCCTTTCAAGCACATTTGTAATCAGGGATTCAATCACCGGATGATAGTCTTTGCTGTACTTTTTTTCAACCCGGTTGGCAACAATGGCACAAACAGTCAGCGTCTGGTGCCCAAGCATTCCACCCAGCCCATAAAGTGCAGAAGTCTCCATTTCGAAATTGAGTACTTTCTTTCCTTCCAGCTCAAATGCTCCGATCGCAGCATTCAGATCGGGATGCGTGGTTGCAAGGCGCAGAATCCTCCCCTGCGGGCCATAAAAACCCGGTGCCGTGGCTGTCATCCCCTGAAGGGTTCCCTTACCAATAAATTCCAGAAGTTTATCCGATCCAGCGACAGCATAAGGACGTGGAAAAACGTCGGGCCAGGCTGTCTGTGCAATAAAGGCTTCGGTGATTTCCCGATCGAGAACCTTTGCCAGATCTTTGTAGTAATAAAGCATACCATCCAGGCCAATCCCATGCGTGGAAGCAACCACCGAATCAACCGGAATCCCCGCCTGCAAGGCACCGGAAGTGCCCAATCGGATGATGTTCAACGACGTATGGCCAGGCTTGATCTCTCTTTTCTGAAGGTCTATGTTAACGAGTGCATCCAGTTCATTCAGCACAATATCAATATTATCGGTTCCCATCCCGGTTGAAAGCACGGTCAGCCTTTTGTTACCGATATAACCCGTATGTGTAACCATTTCGCGGTTCTGCCGGTTGATTTCGATCCTGTCGAAGTGTTTTGAAACCGTGGGGACCCTGCCGGGATCGCCCACAATGATAATATCCCCGGCTAATTCTTCCGGTCGTAGTTTTAAGTGATAGACACTTCCATCGGGGTTTAGAATTAATTCTGATTCACCAATCCGTGACATAATCCAATCTGATTTGTTTATAAAATAAGATGCTGTTTTAGCTTCTGTCAACAAAGGTAAATATTATACGATGAGCGATGAACAATATTCTTGTACCTTATGATTTCAACCAGCAATCGATGCTGGCACTGGATTGGTCGTTGCTGCTTGCGCGTCGGCTAACATGTGGCATTACCATTCTTTACGTGAATGAACCTCCACGACTTTCATTTTCCATGTTTGATCAGGAACAGCATGAAGAATTTACAGATAGAATCAACGACCAGCTTGACACAATCGCAGTAAAGCTTTCGCTGAAAAGCGG
>JBBQIQ010000092.1:0-16773 GCA_038325075.1 Bacteroidales bacterium
AGATTGTACATGGTAAACGACCACATATCGGTAGCCTCTTCAATCATTTTCGAAATGGGCTTACCGGCTCCGTGGCCTGCTTTGGTTTCGATGCGGATCAACACCGGGTTCTGGCAGGCGTGTTTTTCCTGTAGGGTCGCTGCAAATTTGAACGAATGGGCCGGAACCACGCGGTCGTCGTGATCGGCAGTGGTAACAAGGGTTGCCGGATAACAGGTTCCGTTTTTGAGGTTATGCAGCGGCGAATAGCCCAGGAGGTAATCAAACTCTTCTTTGTTATCGCTCGAACCGTAATCTTCGGCCCAGGCCCAGCCAATGGTAAATTTGTGATAGCGGAGCATATCCATTACACCGACTGCCGGTATGGCCACGGCAAAAAGTTCGGGCCGCTGAGTCATGCAGGCGCCCACAAGCAAACCACCGTTTGAGCCTCCGGCGATGGCTAATTTCTTTGGGTTTGTATATTTATGGTCGATCAGGTATTCGGCGGCCGCAATGAAGTCGTCGAAAACATTCTGCTTCTGTAGTTTGGTGCCTGCACGGTGCCATGCCTCGCCATATTCGCCGCCCCCGCGAAGGTTGGGCATGGCAAAAACGCCTCCGTTTTCAATAAACAGCAACCGGCTTACGCTGAAGTTTGGTGTCAGACTGACATTAAATCCGCCATATCCGTAAAGATAAACCGGATTGTTGCCGTCTAAGTTCACATCAGACCGGTGCACCAGGAACATCGGTATTTTTGTCCTGTCTTTGCTGGTATAAAAGACTTGTTCCGAAACAATCCGGGAGGCATCAAAGTCAATTTCCGAGGCCCGGAAAACCTCTGCCCTGTTTGATGCAATGGCGTACTTATAAATGGTGGATGGCGAAGTAAATGAGGTGTAGGAATAGAATGCCTGCCCATCTTCCCAGGTACTTTCAAAGTCGTTGATCGTTCCGGGTCCGGGTAAATAAAGTTCATGCAACATCGCGCCGTCGATGTGATAAACCCAGGCTTTCGTTGTCGCGTCTTTCATATACTGGCAGATCAGCATGCCGCCCCCGCCATAAACCGATTGCAATACTTCATCCTTTTCAGGGATAACCTCAATCCATTTTTCGCGGCCAGGATTGCCCAATTCAACAGAAATCAAGCGATAGCGGGATGCTCCATCGTTTGTTTTAATGAAAAAGCGGTCATCAACATTGGTGATCACTTCATAATCGAAACGGAAGCCATCGGCGATTTTGATAAAATCGCTTTCCGGGTCACGGAGGTCTTTAATATACAAAGCATTCCCGCTGGTGCTTTCCGTCTCATAAATCAACAGGAAATTTTCGTCATTGGTGGTCTGCGCCCCGTAGCCCCTGAGTGGTTCATTTTTGTTCTCATAGATCAGTTGATCTTTACTTTGGGGATCGCCAACTTTGTGATAATATACTTTTTTGAATTCATTTTTAGATGATAATTCTCCACCATCTCCGGGCCTGTCGTATCTGCTGTAATAAAATCCATTGCCTTTCCATGCGATTTCCGAAAACTTAACCCATTCAAGTTTATCAGTAAGTTGCCTGCTACTGGCTGTTTCAATCACATAGATTTCGTTCCAGTCGGAGCCGGCTTTGGCAATGGCATAAGCAAAAAAGCTTCCGTCGTGCGAAGCAGCCTGTCCGGCCAATGCAGTGGTACCATCCGTTGAAAGCAGGTTGGGATCAAGAAAAACACGCGGCTCAGCATCCAGCCCTTCCTGCATATAGAGCACACTCTGGTTCTGTATGCCGTTGTTTTTGGTGAAAAAGTAGTATTTGCCTTTTCTGAAAGGTACGCCGTAACGGGGATAGTTCCACAATGCCGTCAGGCGTTGCTTCAACTCTTCGCGAAAAGGAATTTTCTGCAGATAGGCTTCAGTAACCTCGTTCTCCGCTTTCACCCATTCGGCTGTTTCGGCTGAGTTATCGTCTTCGAGCCAGCGATAAGGATCAGCCACTTTTACGCCAAAGTAGTCATCCGTAACTTCAGATTTCGGGGTTTTTGGGTAGGCAATTGGTTCTTTCTGGCCGAAGCCGTTGGTTGAGATTATTCCCATGATAAGAATGAATGGTAGCTTTTTCATTGTGTGCATTTTTTTTGACTGAATCAGACAAAGAACTTTAAACAGACCGCAAAATTAACAAATTAGTCCTGCATGCCATGCTATACAAAAGCACAACATTACTTTTCGAAACCCTGCCCCTGATTGCTCAGTTTTTCTTTCCTTTGCATCTCCAATTAATCGTTTTATCCATGGAAAGAAAGATCAGGCAGATCAGTATTTTTCGCACCAACCTTGCTGTTGCCGACCCCGACGATACCGATATTAACAGTGAAATTCTGGTTAGTTCCGTAATTACCGATCAGGATGGCAACGAAACTGAACGTATAACTTACGACATTGATGGCAATCCCGAAGAGCGGGTGCTGATTAGTTACAAAAACGGCAAGCCTGTGGAAGAGATATTAGAAATGGGCGGTGAACAAGCCGAACGCACTACCCGGGAGTTTGATTCAAACGGGAAACTCGTGAAAGAATTCAGGCATTATCTTGATGGCGAACCCGATCAGATAGCTTATGAGTATGATGCCGAAGGGCACCTTGTTATGCGCCTGCTGACCGACAGCGACGGCGAAGAAGGAGAGAAGCATTTGTGGATTTATGATAATAAATTGCTTAAGCGTGAAGAATCAACCAACGAATTTGGAAGCCTGGAGTTTTCAAAAACTTACAGTTATGACGAAAACGGCACGCTGGACGAGGTCGTTGAGTTGAACCTCACAGGCGATGAGCAAACCCGGCTTGTTACAGTTTTTAATGAAGCCGGCAAGGTTGAGACCGATAAACGTTACGATGCCCGCGGCCGTTTGGTTGCCCGCAATATTTACACTTATGACGAATCCGGAAACAACACCTCCGTCGAAGAGGAAACCGTTAGCGGAAAAACTTTAATTACGCTTCACTATGATGATGAAGGAAATAACATCCTTCAGGAGGAGACCGGGCCGGACGGCAGTATTGGCTCCCGGATTCAACGAACCTTTTCAGGGCAGGGCCAACCGCAAACCACCGAAGTCCGCATGGAGAATACCGCCCGTCGCATGGGTCAGCACTACCGGCTCAGGTATGAATACCTTTACTTCGGCCAGGAAGCTTCTCAGCAATAATTTTCTTTTATATGTTATGCACAAGCGGTATAAAGACAACGAAAAAGAAAGGGGACAATGAAAATGGAATATTAAACTTGAAACGGGGAACGAAACTAACAGACAAATAACCCGACTCTCATTACCGAGCAGAATATGTTTTATTTTTTTACCCAACTCACATTATGCTCATTTGCTTTTGCGTCAAACTCAAGCCCAACACAAGGGCAAAGTCAAAAGAGTGCAATCGGCAACGCTTTATTAATACATTTGTGAAAAAGATAACGACAAATAAAATATGAATATTAAAATACTGGGGCAAGGTTACGAAGCAAAATCAGAGGGTTCGGTTGGACACCAACTGGTAAAATCTTTCGCTGACAAAGATTTTCAATCATTTATAGGCATTTCTGCGTTTGCAAGTCAGGCTGGTATTCATGGACTTTCAAAACACATCAAAACAGCCAGGAAACATCTTGACATTATTACAATCGTTTCAGGAATAGATAAGAAAGGAACATCAAAAGAAGCATTAGAAGAACTTCTTTCGCTTAACATCAGCGCTTATGTTTTCTATCAACCAGCCATTCCAATTTTTCACCCGAAAATTTACCTGTTTGAAGGTGTTAACAAATCAGAACTCATAATCGGTTCTTCAAACCTGACATCACAAGGATTGTTTACAAATGTTGAAGCTTCAATGCTTGTAAGCATTGACAATTCAATACAAGCAGACAGAGAAGTTATTGATCAACTCAAAAATTATTTCAAAGGAATTTTTGATTTCAGCGATCCGAACCTGAAAAAGCTTTCGAAGAAAATTATTGCTGACCTTGTGAAAGCTAAAGTTGTGCCGACAGAAGAAGAACGAAAAGCAGCACATGACAAAGTCGAAAAATCAGAGAGAGCTGAAACTGAAATCATTCTTTCAAAAATATTTCCAAAGAGAGCCATTTCGAAAATTCCAAGTGAATTCAGAGGAACTAAAAAACCTTCAACTATAACAGCTACAGCAGCGAGTTCGAATGATGGTAGTGCTTCTGTTAAAGGCAAGTTGGTATGGACGAGGAAGAAACTTCCTTCATCCAGTGTGCAAGGTGGTGGTTTGGGAACTAATCCTACCGGCGGGCTTCGTCTGGTTCAGGATGATTTTATTTCACAAGGCAGCAAGATTGATCAGACGAGATATTTCAGAAACATGTTTAGCAAATACACTTGGAGAAAAGTTCGGACAACTCCCTATGTTGAAGCCGCTATAGTTCCTTTTGAAATTACAATTAAAGAAGTCTTTCACGGAAAATTTGACCTTGAGGTGCGTCACAAACCAAGTGGTGAGGCTGGACAGCATAATTATACAACTTCTATTTCGTGGGGAATTGTTGGCAGTTTTATAAGCAAAGCTAACCTTATAGATTCACAACTTGACCTTTATGCACCTAAGGGTAAGGGCAAAACTTTTCAAATCGTTATCAGCTAATTTGTCATTTACTGACAGTTGTTGAAAACTTTTTTTAAAAAAAATCTTGTCAGTAAGTTGTAATTGCCTACCTTTGGACTGAAGTAGTCCAAAATGAAAATAGAAAATACGTTCGGTGAAACCGTAAAAAAGCTCCGTGCTGAGAAGCAACTTCCTTTACGTGAAGTTGCAGAAGCGTTGAATATTGACACTTCAATGTTGGGCAAAATTGAGAAGAACAATCGTAAACCGACCAAGCAACTGATTGAAAAGTTTGCCAGGTATTTTAAGGTAAGCGACAAAGAGTTAATGATTGCTTTCCTAAGCGACACCATTGTCTATCATGTTATGGATGAAGAAGATTTTGCCAGTGAAGTTTTGAAAGTGGCGGAGAAGAAAGTGAAGTATTTAAGAACCAAAAGTACTTCTTGAACATGAAACTGATTACAGAAGCATCAGCAGAAAAATTAAGAGGTGGATTTTACACACCCGAACCGATCGCAGAATTTGTTTTGCGCTGGGGAATTAACGGTAGCAGCGACTTTGATGTGCTTGAACCGAGTTGCGGTGATGGTGTTTTTTTGGAACAACTGGCAAAGCATAAATTCAAATACAACACAATTACAGCAGTTGAACTTGACGAAGTTGAAGCAGCCAAAGCCGAGAAAATAAATTTGAAGGACAAGCAAATCATCAATGACGATTTTCATACTTACTGCAATAGCACACATAAGCGTTTTGATTTAGTTGTTGGCAATCCACCTTACATTCGCTATCAGTTTTTTGACCGCTTGCAACAAGCCGAAGCAGGAGACATTTTTATTAAAGCAGGTTTGACATATTCAAAATTGACAAACGCATGGGTTTCATTTGTGGTTGGCTCTTCACTATTATTGAAAGACAAAGGCGGTAAAATCGGTTTCGTTTTACCTGCTGAAATTTTGCAGGTTTCATTTGCACTACAACTAAGAAAATTCATTGCACATTTCTATAATAAAATCAACATTATTTCATTTGAGAAATTGGTGTTTCCAGATATTCAACAAGAAGTAGTATTACTTCTTTGCGAAAGGAATGAAACGAAAACACATAACATTGAACACATTGAATTGCGTGATGCAAGCGAATTAAAAACGCTTGATGTGGCAAGATTGAAAAGCCCACAAAAGAGAATTGATTTCAAGAGCAACAAGTGGACTTTTTATTTTTTGGAGCAAGATGAAATTGATTTCTTAGAAAATATTGCAACGAGAAGAAATATTCCAACACTTGAGAAATTTGCAAGAGTTGAAGTTGGTATTACAACAGGTTCAAATGATTTTTTCACCGTCCCACTAGCAACTGTTGAAGAATACGACCTTCAAGATTATGCAAAGCCAATGGTTGGCAGAAGCGTTCAGGTGAACAGCGTAATTTTTACACACGAAGATTGGGAAAAAAATAAACACTCAAAAGCGAAAGCACATTTGCTTGTTTTTCCTGACGGAAAAACCATGAATGGGGAAAAGGGTGCAGTAAAATATATTGAACATGGAGAAAGTTTAGGAATTCACAAAGGTTACAAAACAGGCATTCGTGATGATTGGTTTGTAGTTCCATCTTTGAAAATTTCTGATGCTCTTTTTATTCGCAGGAATAATTTATATCCAAGATTGATAATTAACCAAGCCGAAGCATACACTACCGACACCATGCACAGAGTGTTTGTGCGACCAAATACAAATATTAAAGCAATGACAGCAAGTTATTACAACTCACTTTCACTTGCTTTCACAGAGGTAAGTGGACGAAGTCACGGAGGCGGAGTTCTGGAGTTGATGCCTAATGAGGCAGAAAGAATTTTACTTCCTTATCACCTTGACAATTCAAATTTGCTACCAGAAATTGACAAACTAATTCGCAACAAAACCAACATTGAAGATGTATTGAAAATAACTAACCAAATTATTTTGAAAGAGCATTTCGGTTTGACAGAAACAGAAATAAAGTTGGCTCACAGTATTTGGAAAAAACTTTCTTACAGAAGATTAAACAGAGGGAAATAAAAAGTCAATGCAAAAAAGAATTTTATAATTTTTCTCCTACGCTTAAAAGAGGAAAATAAAATACGCCAACACTGAGTGAGATAGACAGACAGGAAAATTAAACGAGATTGACAAGTTTAATATATTAATAAAATTTGCGGGTTTACAGTCAGAGACAAAAACCGCCGGTGCATAACTGGTGATTGCTGTCAGTAGTGAGTCAGTGCTTCGTATGACAGTGACGTGCATGATGAAATATATGTTCTTCGTGGAAACTTTAGTTATCAATCGCCACCGAGCAGCAACCCCCAACCCGATTTAGCAGGGGTAATCCGGCCTGGAATGACCATGTCATTTATCAGGGCATGGTTGAAACAAATTACCTACCTTTGCAAAAGCTTACAGAACTGATACTTATCGGATTTTTGCATCGGAATTGCCCTGGGATGCAATTGCAGAACCCACCAACCTGCGGCCAGAAACAATCGGAAAAACCAGGTTAGATTCAGCTATCATCTTCGCAACTTCGGTCGTTGGGATGATTTAATCTCTGTTTTCATTATCCTCTGAACTTGCCTTTATGAATTCTTTTGAAAACCTGAACCTGTCGAAACATTTGCAAAACGCCATAACCGATCTGGCATTTGACAAGGCTACACCCATTCAATTACAGTCCTTTCCGGTAATTCTGTCGGGCAGGGATATGGTCGGCATTGCACAAACCGGAACCGGCAAAACTTTTGCCTATATGCTGCCCATTTTGCATGAAATGAAGTTCTCGAAACAACTCAACCCACGGATACTGATCCTTGTTCCCACCCGCGAACTCGTTTTACAGGTCGTTGAAATGATAGAAAGTTTTGCAAAGTACATCAATGTTCGTGCGCTTGGGGTGTATGGTGGCGTGAACATCAATACACAAAAACTGGCCGTTGCCAAAGGTGCCGATATTGTGGTTGCCACCCCGGGACGTTTGTACGACCTGGCTTTGAGTGGAGCTTTGCAGTTGAAAGGGGTTACAAAACTGGTAATAGACGAAGTGGACGAAATGCTGGATCTTGGATTTCGATACCAGTTGGCCAATATCTTCAACCTGATGCCTGAGCGCAGACAAAACATTATGTTTTCTGCCACCATGACCGAGGAGGTTGATGCCCTGATCAACGATTTCTTTAAATCGCCAGTCAGAATATCCATCGCGGTAAGTGGCACTCCTCTTGAGAATATAGCCCAGCAATGCTACAAAGTGAAGAATTATTTCACCAAGGAGAATCTGTTAATTCATTTGTTAAGCAACAAGGATGAACACCGTAAAGTGTTGGTATTTGTATCCGACAAGAAAAAAGCCGATCGATTATTTGAGACCGTGAGCAACAAGTATGGTACAGAAACCGGCATTCTGCACTCCAATAAAACACAGAATTTCAGGATCAATTCAATCAGGCAATTCAACAAGGGCGCAACCCGGATTCTGGTAGCCACCGATGTTATGGCGCGTGGCCTCGATGTTGAATCGATTACGCACGTCATCAATTTCGACACACCGGGTTTCCCTGAAAATTACATGCACCGCATTGGCAGGACCGGCAGGGCTAAACAGCAGGGAAATTCCATACTGTTTTACACCGAAAAGGAAACCGAAGCCAAAGAGGCTATAGAAGCTCTGATGTCAGCTAAAATTCCAGAGGTAGAATTCCCGGAAGAAGTAACAATTTCTAAAGAGTTGGCACCTGAAGAGCGACCGAGGATAATTGAAATTAACAGTGGTCACCGGATTTCAGCAAAAGAACTACAGGGTTCGGGTTTTCATGAAAAGAAAGAGAAAAATTTAAAGACCAACCAGGGCGGATCATACAAGAGGGAACTGGCCAAAAAGTATAAAAAACCCAAAACCAAAGGAGATAAGAACTATAACAAGCATTTTAAGAAAAAATAGGACTTAAAGGCAAAATACTCAGGGTATGGATAAAACAGATGCTTTAGTTATTGCCCGCAGGTATGCGAATGCATGCGTCTCCCGGTGTTTTTAACAGAGTTGGTTAAACTTTTCTAATTCTCACATATTATTATATTCTGATTTAGAATTATTTATATTCTAGTTAGTTGAATCACTCGTCTTCCGAGCTATGCAAGCAATGGGAAATTTTACACGTGTACAATATTATATATATGCACGTGTATAGGAATTATCGTATAGTTGTAGTTGATTTAAAGCTATAACTATGAACACCAAGCTAACATTGACCATTAACCAAAATATAATAGAAAAGGCAAAAAAATACGCCAAAACAAGGGGCCGGAGCCTGTCCGATATAATAGAGAATTATCTGAAAGCGATTACCAGTGAAGTGGACAGAACTGAATCCGCTGAAACGCCGGTTGTGAAATCATTAAAAGGTTCGTTTAAAGCACCGGCAGCGTTTGATTATAAAAATGAACTGACTAAAGCCCTGAACGAAAAATATCGTTAGCATGGATAAAGTGTTGATTCACACCGATGTTATACTCGATCTTCTCTTAGACCGTAACCCATTTTCTGATGATGCAGCAAATTTGTTATCCTTGTGCGAGTTCAAGAGGATACAGGGATTTGTAACCCCGATCATCATCAGCAAAGTCTATTGCATTCTGCGACAAACAGCAAAACATGAAAAAGTAATTGAGAGTCTTTTACAACTAATGACGATTGTCGATGTTCTTACAATAGAAAAAGCCACCATATTACAGGCTCTTGGTTCTGAATTTACTGATTTTGAAGATGCATTGCAAAACTATGCTGCAGAAACTGATAGTAATGTTACCATTATAATAACCAGAAATATAAAGGATTACAAAAAAAGCACTCTGGGAGTTATGACACCTGAAAATTTCCTTAAAACAGGTGTTACCGACATTTAGCATCGGCTGGCTTTTTTTGAAAGGCAGGCACACATCAGGAACTTGCGCATGCTACGAACGATCTAAGCTATTCTTCCAGTGCAACACCAATATCTTTATATTTCACCACTGCCTTGGTTTTCCATTTGCCTGTCCTGTAGTATATGTAGGAAAAGGTCATGCCGATAAACCATGCGATTGGAATGGCCCACCAAATGCCATCGACGCCGATTTTGTGAGAAAGCACCCAGGCAATAGGGATGCGGATAATCCAGAGTGCGAAGAGGGTAATAAACATGGGGATCAGGGTATCGCCCGCACCGCGCATAACCCCACCAATCACAAACATGCTGGAAAACATAATATAAAACCCGCCTACGATCAGCAGATAGCGAGCTCCGATCGCAATTACTTCCTGATCATTGGTAAACAGTGCCATCAACTGAACCCTGAATACCATTACCAGTATTGATGTAACCACTGCGGTGATGGTTGACATACTCAACGTAGCTACCAGGCCTTCTTTCACCCGTTTGATTTTTTTTGCCCCGATGTTCTGACCGGTATAGGATGACAGGGCTGCACCGAAATTCATGGCCGGAAGTGAAGCCAGTCCATCGATACGGCCAGCTACGCTGTAGGCTGCCACGGTAACGGTGCCATAATCATTCACAATTCGGAGTAAAGCAAGCATTCCCAGCGAAACAAAGGTTTGTTGTAAACCGGTTGGAACTCCGATGCGTGTACTTTGCAGAAAAATGGTCTTATCCCATTCCAGTTTTCGCCAGGTGAGTTTTACCAGCTCATGTTTCTGATAATTAAGATATAGAATCAATGAGACGAATGCGCCAGCCTGTGAAAGCACTGTAGCCCACGCTGCTCCGGCAATACCCCATTTAAATACAACCACAAAAAGAAGGTCGAATACAATGTTGGTCAGGGTGGAAATTACCAGGAAATACAAAGGTGTTTTCGAATCGCCCAGCCCTCGCAAAACGGCGCTGGTACCATTGAAACCAAAAAAGAAGATCATGCCGGTCAGATAGACATTCATATAGAGCGTAGCCTGCGGAATGACTTCTTCAGGTAGCCTGATCAAACGGAAAATATCACCGCTGAAAGCGATGCCAACAACCATGATCAGCAGGGAAGCAAAGAAAAGAAAAATGTACATGGTATCTATGGTGCGGCGCACCTTCGCCATATCCTTAGCTCCAAAGTATTGTGCGATAACGATGGTAGAACCGGTTGCAATGCCGATGATGAAGGAGATCAGCATAAATATAAGCGGAAAGGAAGCCCCCACCGCGGCCAGTGCTTCTTTACCCAGAAATCTGCCCACTATTATACTATCGGTAACATTGTAGAGTTGCTGAAACACATTGCCGATCAGCATGGGTGCGGCAAACTGAAAAATCAGCCTTCCCGGTTTTCCTTCTGTCAGATCGCGCATTTTCTCGTTTAAATTAAATTACCTGTGAATTTAAATATGGTTCTTAAACATACGCCCAACTTTAGTTTAATAGCTGGCAGTTGGCAATTGGCAATTAGGCATTGGAAATCCGAAATCCCACCTCTGTTGGTTGGGCAAGCGAAATTCGAAATCCGAAATCCGAAATTGGATATTGGCAGTTGGCAATTGGGTATTGGAAATCCGAAATCCGAAATCCGAAATTGGCAGTTGGCAATTAGGCATTGGAAATCCGAAATCCCACCTCTGTTGGTTGGGCAAGCGAAATCCGAAATCCGAAATTGGATATTGGATATTGGCAGTTGGCAGTTGGCAATTAGGCATTGGAAATCCGAAATCCCACCTCTGTTGGTTGGGCAAGCGAAATCCGAAATCCGAAATCCGAAATTGGATATTGGCAGTTGGCAATTAGGCATTGGAAATCCGAAATCCGAAATCCGAAATTGGCAGTTGGCAGTTGGCAATTAGGCATTGGAAATCCGAAATCCCACCTCCGTTGGTTGGGCAAGCGAAATCCGAAATCCGAAATCCGAAATCCGAAATCCGAAATCCGAAATTGGATATTGGCAGTTGGCAATGGGCCCGCCTGACCTAATAAATTGAGTCAGCAGTAAGCCAAATTCAGTCGGGCAGGCGGGTTTCGTATTTTTAAATCCTGCTTCTGACTTCCTACTTCTGACTTCGGTCCCTGAGCTCTCGGTTGGTGAGTTCTTGTCGAACCATGTCGAACCATGTCGAACCATGTCGAAGGGCTGACTTCCGACTTCCGACTTCGGTCCCTGAGCTCTCGGTTGGTGAGCTCTCGGTTGGTGAGCTCTCGGTTGGTGAGCTCTTGTCGAACCATGTCGAACCATGTCGAACCATGTCGAACCATGTCGAAGGGCTGACTTCTGACCTCGCCCTTGTGGCTTCGATACAATTTGCACAAAACTGTTTACTCCCGGCCGACTGAAAAATTCAAATCACTCATCCACCTCTTATTTCTCAACTATCTCACTGGCATTAGAAATTAGAAATTAGAAATTAGAAATTCCCCTTATCTCAGTCTCTTAGTCTCTAAGTCCCTCAGTCTCCCCTTCTCTCAGTCTCCCCTTCCCTCAGTCTCCCCTTCCCTCAGTCTCCCCTTCCTGCGCCTTCACCAATTCCTTTGTTGACAGCAACCCGCAGGCGGCATCAATATCCTGCCCCCTCGAGGCACGCAGTGTGGTTACAATGCCCTTGTCGTTAAGCGCCTGCTGAAAATCAGCAATGGCTGCTTCGTCCGACCCAAGCAAAGGCGTACCCGGTATCGGGTGAAAGTGGATCAGGTTGATCCGGCTTTTCACTTTATTCAACACCCGTGCCAGTTCATTTACATGACGCCGGGTATCGTTCACACCTTTAAACATAATGTATTCGAACGAAACACGGCGGTATTTGCCGATGTCAAATTCGCGGATGGTCTCAATCACATCTTTCAGGGGGTAAACATTCTGTATCGGCATCAGGCGGCGACGCTCCTCATCGAAAGGGGTGTGAAGGCTGACTGCCAGGTTGCATTTACTCTTTTCGAGGAAAACGCGCATGGCAGGAACAATGCCTATGGTAGATACAGTCACTTTCCTCACGCTGATGGCGAAACCATACTCTGCAGTGAGTATCTCAAGGCTTTTCATCACAGCATCGAGGTTATCGAAAGGTTCGCCCATGCCCATATAGACTACGTTGGTCATTGCGTTTCTTTCCGGGATACTGCGCAATTGATTAAGGATTTCGCCGGTTGAAAGATGGCCTTGAAAACCCTGTTTGCCGGTCATGCAAAAGAGGCAACCCATTTTACAGCCTACCTGCGATGAAACACACAACGTATGGCGTTTACCGTCAGGGATGAAAGCCGCTTCAATGAATTTGCCGCTCCCTGCCCTGAAAAGATACTTTTTGGTCCCATCGGCTGATTGCTGCACATTCACCGGTGCCTGAACCCCGATTTCAAAATGCTCTGCCAGCAGGTTTCTGGTCTTTTTCGAAACATTGGTCATCCCATCGAATGAATCGATGTCTGTTTTGTAGAGCCAGTAGGCTAACTGCCCCCCTGTGTATTTCGGAAGGCCCAGGTTATCTGCAATTTCCGTCAATTCGGCCAATGTTTTTCCAAAAAGGGGTTCTTTGATTTCGGGCATGCTTTAAAAATAAATTTCCGAGATAATGTTGTCGAACGGAATTCCCTTTTCAATCAGAATATCACGGACTTCGACCACCATTTCAGCGCTGCCGCAAAGGTAGTACTTTTCGTTGGCCGGAAGTTGTTGCTGTTCAGACAGGTATTTTGTAATCCGCCCGTCGTATATGCCTTCGGCGCTGTCGCGCGAACAGCAACGCACATATTTATCTTTGAAAAATCCACTGAAATCTTTGCTGAAATAAAAAGAGTTAAGGTCACGGCCACCATGAATCAGTTTTTTGCCGGCAGTCAACCCCGAGCGAAACATGGCGCTAAAGGGAGCGATTCCTGTTCCGGAGGCAATCCACCAGGCCGCTTCTTCGGTTCCTGTGAAAGAGCCAAATGGCTCACTTACCCAAATATTGTCGCCGGTAACAATCTTTGAAAGCCAGGGAGTAAGTTTTCCGTCAGGGTTAATGTTGTAAAGCACATCCACTTCATTGTCGAGTTCGCCACTGGCAATGCTGTAGAGCCTTGCTTCGTCGGTGGCATGGGCGCCAATGCCCAGCACCTGACCGGCCGTGAAATCCCATGGTCGGGGAAAAGAGAGAATAAATACGCCCGGCGCTATTTCGGTCTGGCGACTGATTTTTACTTTATTGAGGGTTAGTTTACTTTTCATGAAAAGATCAGATTGTTATTTAAAACCGGCCAAAACAGACAGACCTCCGATTTAGCCGGACGAAAAGGCACTTGCAAAATGTCAGACCTGTGAATGAATGGCTTTGTTATTGGTTAAGATAACGCTAAACACAAAATACTGTACTTTGTTTATGTTTTTTTTGGGAAATATTAAACACCCCGAACGCATCAGGCAATGGTTCTGGTGAAAAACAATAAGAAATTCCGAATTATTTTCTTTTCTTTAAACTGCTGTATATCAGGTAGGAACCAAACAGAATACCCAGAACCAGCATACCGTAGGAAAGCTCTTTGTAATAGAGGTTTAGCAGTTCCTGCTGTGAGTAAAGAAAATAGCCGAGTGCTGCAAGCACCATATTCCAGATTCCGGCGCCCAGTAAGGTATAAACAATAAAATCTTTGATTGGCATTTTTGCCAGTCCTGCCGGAATCGAAATCAGTTGCCTGACGCCGGGAACCAGTCTTCCGATAAAAGTGGAACTCCGGCCGTGTTTTACAAAATACTGCTCTGCTTTCTCAACTTTTTCAGGCGTAATCAGCAACATGCGGGCAAGCCTGGTATCGGCAAATGAATAAACCAGTTTCCGGCCCAGGTAATAGGAAAGATAATAATTTATCAGTGAACCGGCTAAGGCGCCCAGTGTACCGGTAATAACCACTAAAAAAATATTCAGGTCACCCTGTGCAGCTTTCCAGGCAGCAGGCGGAATAACGACTTCCGATGGAAAAGGAATAAAAGAGCCTTCAATTGCCATTAATAAAAAGATGGTCAGATAGCTGATATTTTGCATATACCAGTCGATAACGGAATGAAGTGCATCCAACATAATCAGCTATTTTAAGCCGCAAAAGTACGATTTTTAGGCAATTCCATAAAGGTCTGCTGCAAACTCAATATCAGTTTGTTTTAAATTACTTTCATCCTGATTGTTTCAACCGTATTGTGTTTTTCAGATAATCAGAAAAATATTACCTAAGTTGAGCGATTGGAGTGCAGCGATAAATCGCTTTACATAGGTAAATGCCGATTTGGAAATTGTTGCAATTCACCAGAACCCTGAAAATGATTATCAGTGAATTGCTTAAAATTTCCTTATCGATTGAGCGATTTTCTTCTTCAAATCGCTCAATTTGTGTATTATTGTTATTTTAGCAACCAAATACGCGTTCATGAGTAACGAGACCACAATGAAATCGGATGCACTGGCAGCCAATCTACGCGAAACCCGCACCGATAAAATCAATATACCCCCCTACCACCTTAAGTTCATTGAACTTTCAGTTGAATATTACAGCATACACAACCGGGCTTCAGAATGCCTTAACGAATACAACCACCCGTTTTCCAACAGCAGTTTTGTAATTGGTCAACTGCGAAGCATCAGCCTGGGCGATTTCTGGTTTTACGAAAAGCATGAGCAATCAGATTTTGCCTGGGATACCATTATCGGTATTTATGGCGGTGTACTCGACAGGCAATTAAATGACAGCACTGCCGAAGAAGCTGTTCACACCCTGCTGGAATTCATCGAGAAGTTGCTTGAATCACCTGACAGCAGAGAAAGAGCTGTTTCAGGTGCACTCAAAGTCATTGATAAAGCCGCCGACAAGCACAGTGCACCTGTCACCAGAAATTCGACTTACATGCTCAGGGTGTTCTCACGTGCCAACTGGCCCGGGAACAGTAGCAAAGAAGCCATTGCACTGTCCGGAAAAGTTTTGATTGCAACCGCAACCTATTGGCGCGATACCACCAAAGTAGATCAATGGCTCGTTGAGAAGCGCAATCTTTTCAGCGCAGACAGCCGGAGTAAATTTAAAACCATCGGCAAAGACTGGTTTAACAGTATGATTGACCAAACCGGCAAAGCCAACAACTGGGATGATTTGCTGAAAATTCCCGGCTTCAACGATATATCGCTGCATATACGCCAGCTTCACCATGGGTTCGAAAGGTTTCACGAAAAATTCTACTTCCTGCTTTACCTGCTTCATCTCGACGGGATGCAGAACCAGAAAGAACTGCTGCTGCGCGATTTTAACAACCTGTTGCGCAACATCAAAAACGAATTGTCGAGCGACGAGGTTTTTGGCTTTCTCGACAACATCTTCAAGCTGTTCACCGACCTGAAAATCAGTAATCCCGGAACTGTGCTCGATTGCATCCTTACCCTTGGCAAGGAAATCTTCCGCACCGATAACCAGCTCCATATCTCGCATTTCGAGAAACTGCTGATCCGCCATGGCTTCATTGCACCGGGAATTATGTACGTTTCGAAAGACTGGCAGTTGGAAGTGAACGAATATCATATAAAAAACATCCGTATCTGGATGGAACTGATTGAATATTCTCCAAACACTTTCCGTGATTTGCTGTCCGCCCTTATCATTCACCTCAGGCTTGGCGGTGTTTTCGTCTCGGATACCGACCTGTTCCAACGCGATGTTACGGCATTGCTGAACTCCGATATCAAACCTATCTTTAAACAGATCAAGCAGTTATCCCGATTGTTTCCGGTCTATTTCAATGAAATAGGTGCCGAAGGCGAGTTGCGCGAAGTAACCACTGCCGTGGATGAACTCTCACATCGTAACGACCGGCTTATCCATTTTCTGCGGAAGCAGGTGCATACCGAAAGCAACAACACGCACATTGAACTCACAACAAATATTATCCGCTACTGGTACGATGGCGATACAAGCCAACTCGAGAAAAGATTGCCTGAAGATGTGAAGCTTTTTCTTTCGCCTGATTCCATGTGGTTTACGGGGATCAATGGCCTGATGAAGAGCCTCTGCGAAACTAATAACTGTATGCCGGATGTATTGATGGGTATGCCTTCCGACAAAATCAGAAAACAACTCGAAAATCTTCCTGACGACAATACGCTCGACAAACAGCGGATATATTACATTTTCAGGCTGATTGAACTTTTGCGGGAAAAA
>JBBQIQ010000093.1:0-16532 GCA_038325075.1 Bacteroidales bacterium
AAATGAACTAATCAGCTAATCAGCTAATCTGCTAATCTGCTAATCCGAAATCCGAAATCCGAAATCCGAAATCAGCAATCCGAAATCCAAAATCCGAAATCCAAAATCCGAAATCTGAAATCTGAAATCTGAAATCAGCAATCCGAAATGAACTAATCAGCTAATCTGCTAATCTGCTAATCCGAAATCCGAAATCCGAAATCCAAAATCCGAAATCAGCAATCCGAAATGAACTAATCAGCTAATCAGCTAATCTGCTAATCTGCTAATCCGAAATCTGAAATCCGAAATCCGAAATCCTTACTCCACCACCGTCATCTCCTTCACCAGATGCCCTGCCCCGGCAAATTTATCGATGATAAAGAGGCAGTACCGGATATCGAGACTGATGTTGCGGCACTGGTCCGGGTCATACATCAGGTCGCTCATGGTGCCTTCCCAGTTGCGGTCGAAGTTAATGCCAACCAGTTGCCCATCGGCATTCAGCACCGGGCTTCCCGAGTTGCCGCCGGTGGTGTGGTTGCTGGCTATAAATGAAATGCGCATGGTGCTGTCCTTTGCAGCGTACCTGCCGTAGTCTTTTTTAGCATAAAGCGCTTTTAGCTTCGGTTCAACCACGTAATCGTAAATGGCGGGATCTTCCTTTTCCATGATCCCTTCCAGCGTGGTATAGTAGCGATAATGCACTGCATCGCGCGGATAGTAATCATCAACCATTCCATAGGTTACCCTGAGTGTTGAATTGGCATCCGGGTAAAACCGCCTGTTGGCCTGAAACTCCATCAGCCCTTGCATATAAATGCGTTGCAGACTATCGAGTTCCATGGAAATGCGCTGCGATTCAGGCATTATTTCAGTAAAATAATACCCGTAAACAGATGCTGCAAGCTGAAATAATGGGTCGGATTCAATCTTCCTAAAGTTCTTAACTTTATACGACGCCAGGAATTTCTCAACTTTCGCTGTGCTGGTAAATAAGCTTTTAGTATAAACATCATTGGCCCAGGCTTCAAAATTGTTGTTATAAACGATCGCACCGCGAACCAGCACATCAGGGATTTTTGATTGATCCTGGTGCCCGATCCAATCAGCCATCAGGCTGGCAAATACGCTACGGTCAATGGACTCATTGTAATTTTTAAAAAATCCTTTGGCGCTTGCCTGCAACTGCGTTATCAGTTTGTCAATGTCATCCGGGGGTGTAGCCTTGTCTTTGCTTTTTACGACCAACTGGTTGAAACTGTATGCATAGCGGAAAGCTTCGATGCCCAGGCCGCCTTCCATCAGGTAGGTTTCTGTTTCGCTGATGGGTTTCAACTGGCTGTAAAGCGTTTCAAACCGTGGCAATAACTTTCCAAACCGGGCATCTCTTGTGGCGTCGGCCTGCGTCCAGTTCGTAAATTGTTTTTCAAGTTCCTGCTTCTTCTCAATGGCATCCAGCTTTCTGATTCCACGGTTTTCACCGATCATCTTCTTCCAGTAATTAGCTACACCGGCATATTTGTCTGAATACTGAATCCTGACAAGATCGCTCTGTTGCATGTAGCTGTCGAAAATGCCCAGCCGTTTTTCACGGAGACGGATAGCCGGCGGGTTTTCAACACCGGTAATCATATCAATGGCATAAGAAGGCAGGTATTCCTGGGTGCTGCCGGGGTATCCGAAAACAAAAGTAAAATCACCCTTCTCAACCCCTTTCAGGGAGATGGGCAGGTGACTTTTAGGTTTGTAAGGGACATTATCGGGCGAGTAATCTGCCGGTTCGTTGTTTTTGTTGACATAAATCCGGAACATCGAAAAATCACCGGTATGCCGCGGCCACATCCAGTTGTCGGTATCACCGCCGAACTTGCCGATGTTTGAAGGTGGTGCCCCCACCAGGCGAACATCGGTAAAGGTCTGGGAAACAAAAAGATAAAACTCGTTGCCATAATAAAATGGTCTGATGCGCGCATTATAGGTTGTACCCTCAACCGCGTCTTTTTCAAGTTTGCTGATATTGGCCTTAATTTTTTCATCCCTGCTTTTTTCTGTCATCTCAGCAGTAGCCCCTTCAAGCACTTGTTTGGTAACATCTTCCATCCTGATAAGCAGGGTAACACTCAGGCCTGGGTTTGACAATTCCTGCGACCGGTCCATAGCCCAGAAGCCAGTGGTCAGGTAATCATGTTCGAGGGAACTGTGCTTCTGAATCTGCCCATATCCACAGTGGTGATTGGTCAGAATCAGTCCTTCGTCTGAGACAATCTCAGCCGTGCAGCCGCGTCCGAAAAGCAGAATGGCATCCTTGAGGCTCGATTTGTTGATGCTGTAAATATCTTCGGCACTGATTCTCATACCCATGCTTTTCATTTCAGGCTCATTCAACTGCCCGAGCAGCATGGGTATCCACATGCCTTCGCCCGCGATACTGAATTTTATTAGTAGGAAAGTTATTGTGATTATAGATGTTAACTTTTTCATATTAAAAGGGTTAAGTGAAGAAAGTGAAGAAAGTGAAGAGTGAAGAGTGAAAAGTGAAAAGTGAAAAGTGAAGAGTGAAAAGTGAAGAGTGAAAAGTGAAGAGTGAAAAGTGAAGAGTGAAAAGTGAAGAGTGATGCTTCGACTTCGCTCAGCAACCAGGTGAAGATTGGTCCCGATAGATAACAGGAGTGAAAAGTTATTCCCTTAAATCAGTGTTTTTCTTCTCATCCTTCGGTTTTTCGAGGTTGCTTTTAGCGGTTTTAACCGAGGATGCCAGCAAAAAGACAATTTCCCGGGCATCCATTTTCATCTCCTTTGCAACATCTTTAGTAATAAAATCAGTATCTTCCAATAAACACAACCAATACTCAGCTTCATTGGCCTCCTTGAGTGCAATACTCATTTTGGAGATAAAATCCGGGGTTGATTGTGCAAATTGAGCTTCTCTTGTCAGCGCTCCGGGAGCAGTTCCAGCTTTCAGCAATTGCCTGCTCATGACAAATTCCTTATGCTCGCATACTAGTTGTTTATATAACCTGATAATTTTCAGGGCAAAAGCATAAGACTTGTCTCGTGTAACACTACTCTTCATAAAAGAAATCAATTAGCAGTTTTTCACTTTTCACTTTTCACTTTTTTCTCACTTCTTAGCCGCGATGGTCTCAATCTCAACAAGTGCTCCCAATGGAAGACGAACTACGCCGTAGGCCGCTCTTGCCGGTGGATTTTCAGTGTAGAAGCTTCCGTAAACTTCATTCATTTCAACAAAATTGGCCATGTCGCTCAGCAGGCAGGTTGATTTAACCACGTCGGAGTAATCGTACCCGGCAGCTTTCAGGATTGAGCCGATGTTTTTCATCACCTGCTCTGTCTGTACTTTTATGCCGCCTTCAACAATTTTCCCGGTGGCTGGATCGATGGGCACCTGACCCGAAATAAACAACATTCCGTTGGTTTCAATTGCCTGACTGTAAGGGCCAATGGCTTTAGGTGCATGTTCGGTAAAAATTACTTTTTTCATTTTTTATTGTTTTATGAGGTTAAGGATTCATTGATCAGGTGTACTAAGATGTAACGGTTCAAAATTAGTGTTTTTTCTTATGTTTAGGTTTGCCGGTTGATCCTTAGATTTTGTTTTGCCAACATACTTTCTTTTAAAACAAGGTAATTTGTCGTCTCATTGTTCTTGATGTGTATTTTAAGGAAAGAATGAGATTGACTTGTCTGGTTATTAAAATGCGTCAGACCAAACGGACTCACGGGCTGAAAATATTCAGGAATAATTTCTTCGGGATGTTGGTGAGCGTCTTAATCCGCCTGCATTCCATTGCGGCGGGCAGGCTTCTGTTGCGAACCGCCCGATTATCCTGATTGAAAGGTTTACCAGGAATTAAAGAATGTGACTGATTAATTCAACTTTCCTGCCACTTTGCCCTTATCGGTTTATGCTGCCAACGGGTATGGCCTGCATATCTTCTATACCCCGCATGGCATTGATCAGTTTTAACTCCCTGAACAGATGCAGTTCCGAAGCTTTTATCTTCGCTTCTGAAATCAAACCGTCACTAATCAGTCGCGCCCTGCAGGTGCCGGGTAGCAATGGTTCTGATGGTGTAAGCCACTGGCGCCCGTCCCACAAAATTACATTGGCATACGAAGTATCGGTGATCAGGCCGTTTTTCACGATCAATACATCATCGCAACTGCCGCGCAATGCATAAAGCTGATCAAGATGCAGGCGGTCAGCGAATTTGTGGCGGTAATCAATGGTGTTGTCTTCTGCAAGTTGCAGACTTGTTATTTCTTTAACCAGATAAGGTGTGAAACCTATCTCCCTGATCTGACTGTCATAATCCAGCCTGCAGCGGAAATGTCCGTGCCGGCATTCTGGTGGAATGCTGATGACTTCCGCCAGAATGTACCCCGGAGCCATTCCAAAAAGCGTGTTGTATGACGATTCCAGCCGTTGCTGATGCCATGGCAGGTTTTCGGCAACACCGTCGCGGATGCTGATGGTTTCAAACAAATGGTACATAAACCTTGTCTATCAATTCCTGGTACTCACTTTCAGCCTGGCTGTTAACCGTAATGCCGCCGCCACTGCGAAAATGCATTTGTCCGTTTTTCTTTTCTATAAACCTGATCATCACCGCCGAATCAACTGTTTTGCCATCAAAAAAGCCAAATATGCCGGTATAATATCCACGGTCTGTGGGTTCGGCCTGCCGGATAATTTCAATCGTTTTTTTCTTCGGTGCCCCTGAAATTGAGCCAGCCGGAATCAACTGCTTAAAAATATTACCGATTTGTGATTTCCACTTTTCAGGCAACCTGCCATTGATCTCTGAACTGGCCTGAAGCAGGTGTTTCTGATTGGTCCTGATTTCTTCCAGGTATCTGAAACGTTTTACCCTCACCTCTTTAGCCACCATACTAAGGTCGTTGCGGATCAGGTCAACAATGGTGTTGTGCTCGGCCATTTCCTTGGGATCGCTGAGCAATTGTTTTGCCGCATCGGGGAGCGATGCATCGATGGTGCCCTTCATGGGAAATGAACTGATCACCCCTTCCTTATCTATCCTGACAAAGCACTCCGGTGAAAAAACCGTAAATTCATCCCTGAAAAGAAGTTTATAAGGGGCTTTGCTCAGGCTGAATATTTCCTGAAGGCTGCGGTTTATTTTAATCGGGGTGGCAAAAGTAAGGTTCAGCAGGTAAGAATTACCAAACTTCAGCCCGGTGCTGACCAGTTTAAAAGATTTAAGATAGGTACTGAAATCAACCGGGAATTTTTCAAACTTCAGGGGTGGGTTAATAGCTGAATGAATATCCAAACGATTGCCTGTTCCCCTGATATTGTAGTATATGCCTTCATTACCGGCTTCGTTCAGGAGTAATATCAATGGTTTCAGGCAATCAAAATCTATTATAAACAGAAATGGAATCCCCTTGCTGCCAAGAAGGTTCATTGTTTTAAAGGCATCGCCCTGTGAAAGCATAAGATACAGTTTCCTGACTGCGAAATTACGAAAATAGGAAACCACTATCTTTGTAAAACTTCTGCCAGTTGCCGGCCCCTTAGATCATGCATCCTGAATTTACATTATGAAAATACTACTGGTTGATAATTACGATTCATTCACCTATAATCTGGTTCAACTTCTGAAAGAGGCCGGGGTTATGAATTTGAGTGTGGTAAAAAATGACATGTTTTCACTTAGGGAAGTGGAAGCATTTCAGGCTATTGTCGTCTCTCCAGGCCCGGGTCTGCCTTCGGAAGCGGGTCTCACCTGCGACCTGATCCGTCACTTTGCCGGGAAAAAGAAGATACTGGGTGTATGCCTCGGCATGCAGGCTATAGCCGATGTGTTTGGTGGAAAGTTGGTTCAGCCGGGCCATGTACTACATGGTGAAACCGTTGGCATCAGGCCGGTACCGCCGGTTGATAAGCTATTCACAGGCCTGGAAAGGGGTTTCGGTGCCGGGCTTTACCATAGTTGGGCTGTTGATGCAGGCTGTGTACCCGATTGCCTTCGCATTACATCACATGACAACCGTGGCGTGATTATGTCACTCCGGCACAAGGCATTCGATATCTGCGGTGTTCAGTTTCATCCCGAATCCATTATGACGCCAATGGGTGGAAGGATGATTGAGAATTGGCTGAAGTGTTAAAAGAATCGATGTTCATTCATTCAATCCTAACATTGGTATAATTATTCAGGGCATCAGAACAGAAGCCCCGGCGTGGCCCAATAAGGGCAGAAAAAATGTTTGGAATTATTTTTTAGCCTCAGCGAGGCGAAATTTTGGTAGCTAAAACGGAAGAGATTTTGGTTGAAAGCCCCAGCGGGGCGTAACGTGGATTATTGTGCCGGGCATCCGAACAGAAGTCCCGGCGGGATGAAATGTGGTCAGCAAAAATGGCCTGAAGTTGGTTTTTAGCCTCAGCGAGGCGAAACGTTGGTAGCCAAAATGAATGAATAATAAATAAAAAGCCCCAGCGGGGCGCAACGTGGATTATTGTGCCGGGCATACGAACAGAAGCCCCGCCCTGGCCCCATGCGGGAGTATTGATGTTATTACCCCTAATAAAAGGCCCGACAATAGCATTTAAGCCTCATCTTGCTCAATCACCTTTCGCCTCTCTGAGGCTTGCACTTCATTTATCGAACTGTTAACTACCAACGTTTCGCCCCTCTGGGGCTTGTTCTGTTTGCATATCCAATTAAGGCAAAAGTATATTCCCCGGAGATAGCGGTAAAAAAGTCAGAAATGAAAAGTGAAGTCCCTGCGAGGTGAAATGTGGTCAACAAAAATGGCCTGATGTTGGTTTTAAGCCTCAGCGAGGCGAAACGTTGGTAGCTAAAACGGAAGAGATTTTGGATGAAAGCCCCAGCGGGGCGTAACGTGGATTATTGTGCCGGGCATCCGAACAGAAGCCCCGGCCTGGCCCCATGCGGGAGTATTGATGTATTACCCCTAATAAAAGGCCCGACAATAGCATTTAAGCCTCATCTTGCTCAATCACCTTTCGCCTCTCTGAGGCTTGCAATTCATTTATCGAACTGTTAACTACCAACGTTTCGCCCCTCTAGGGCTTGTTCTGTTTGCATATCCAATTAAGGCAAAAGTATATTCCCCGGGGATTGTGGTAAAAACGTCAGAGATGAGAAGTGAAGTCGAGGCGGGGTGAAACGTGGTCACCAAAAATGGCCTGAAGTCATTATTTAGCCTCAGCGAGGCGAAACGTTGGTAGCTAAAACGGAAGAGATTTTGGTTGAAAGCCCCGGCGTGGCGCAATGTGGATTACTGTGCCGGGCATCCGAACAGAAGCCCCTGGAATTGGTTTTAAGTCTCAGCGAGGCGTAACATTGGTAGGAAAATTAACCGCAAGATGAATTTTAAGCCTCAGCGAGGCGAAACGTTGGTAGCCAAAACGGAAGAGATTTTGGTTGAAAGCCCCGGCGGGGCGCAATGTGAAATAACTATACCAGGCATTAGCCCCGGTGTGGCGCAATGTTGAGATTATCCGGATCATAAAAATCATATCACCCCTTTAAAGGCTTTTTGTCTTTTGGGTCGTGCTATGCTCAAACATTGCGCCCATCCAGACCTCAGGCAAAAAAAAGAGGCTACCTTAATGAAAGATAGCCCCTAAAGATTGGTTGGATGATCTTTAATTTATAACCACTTTCCTGGTCAGAATCCCTTTTTCACTGACTACACTTACCAGATAAGTTCCTGCAGCAAGTCTTGTCCCATCAATGGTCACCAGGTTTTCACCTGTTGCCTTTGTCCGGATCAACTGCTTTCCTGTCAGATTGCTGATAATTACCTCCCCATGAATCGGCATGGTACTTTTCAGATAAATGGTTTTTCCTGAGGCATAACAGGTAAGATCGGCAGGCAGTGTGTTTTCATTCACACCAACCGTTCCGAAGAACAATTCAAAACGGTCAGGATCATCGCCTTCAGCGGCAGTGAAATTATAGACTGGATTTGTGCTTAGGTTGTGGACGGTTTCGGTTTTGATGTCATGGAGACTTACGACCATTCCGGGATAAAGTTCAGTGGCCTGCAACTGGAGGCTATAATCGGTTGCTTCGTTTTTAACAAACCCGAGCCTTATTGACATGCTTGAATGAATTGCTGGCAGGGTGTTGGTTGAGAGTTTTATTTCTCCTGCAAGCGTGTAGAGTTGCGGTGCAAAACCGGCTAGGAAATGGGCATCGTATAGCTGGTCAAATGACTCCGTGGCCTGGCTGTTTATCCTGATAACCGAGGTTTGGGTGGTTGGAGTGAGTGATTCCTTTACGCTGATTGAAATAGCATTTTCGCCCGCCGGGGGAAGAAAGGCAGGATCATGGGTTTTCATTTCCGGTAAAAACAGGTACGATTCCGTCTGGATTCCGGGATTATAAACCCAGAATCCGGTCATGGCAGGAATTATGCCCCCGGGGTAAAGGTCGGCATAGGAAGCGGTCGCAGCATCCCAAATTTTGGCAACTAAACCCAGGGTTGTGTAACCCGGATCCCAAAGGTAAGATGATGTATAAGGGTTCCCGAGTAAGTTCCAGCCATTATCGGTTTCTCCGTTATTTGTAATTCCGGTAACCTCCAACACTCCCCAATTGGTAATCCCTTTAAAAAGCCTTTTACCTTCGGTTGCAAAACTCATGCGGTAACCATGTCCCAAAAGGAAATTATTACCAAAGGATGTATTCCACGATCCGTCTTCAAGGTGAGAACTAAACCAAAAATTTGTTGCTTCCATCCATTGAAACAGTTCGTTATTGGCTATGCCGGGCACAGTAACAAATTCAGGTACAAACTCCTGCATGCCCACCGGGGCTGAAATAAATTCCCAGTCGTGGGAATTCCCAAATGCTTGCCCAAAATATTCGATGGTCGCAAGAGAAGATACAGGCGAAATCAGACTTGCATGCCCTGTTCCGTCAGCCATAAGAACCAACCCTTCATACCACGCGTTGTTGTCAAAGCTGCCGTCTATCGTTACTTTTGCCTGTGGTCCCAGTGTAAACCCTGCAAAAGGGTGCACTTCAATGCTACCGGTGAATTCAATGGTTTCGTTAAGGTAAGGAGCTTCCGGTGCTTTGTAAATATGGATTTCACTTCCGGTTTCGGGTACACCAAGTCTCCAGCTATTGTCATTATTCCAATCAGAGCCGGCCAACCCGGTCCAATAGTTTAAAGCAGGTTGAATACTTATATTATCCACGGCAAGGTTAACTCCGTTACTTTCTGCAAATACCAGGGCTACCTGTATGTTCTGACCCAACCAGCTATCCAGGTTTAGGATTACAGGTTCAAAATAGTTATTCTCCATTAATTCAGCAGGGTTCATCGACTGCAATGTTGTCCAGGTGCCATTTGCAAACAAGTTTACATAAAACAGGGTAGTTTGTGTTTGGGTAGAATTGTAATGTATATCGAACCTTAAGTCATATTTGCCACTTTCCGGAAGATTGATTTCCCCCGAAACCAGCCAGTTAAAATCAGGAGCATCGGCAGATATTGCCGCAGAGCGAATACCTTCAAATATGTAATTACTGCCCTGCCCCCCAAACGATTCCGGTGTACAAATAAACCATGAAGCTTCCGTAACCGGAACCAGGTTATTCCCGTTCAATCCTCCGTCTTCAGCCGTATTGCGCATTACCTGCCAGCAATCGAAACTGCTGTTCATGGCTTCGAAAGTTTCATCCCAGGGGGCTGTGGCGCTGCAGAGGGTCGTAAAGCCAACCGGGCCGGCCCAGAGGCTGTTTGCATCGGTGACACAGGCGCCGCGCACATAAACATCATAAGCGGTATTAGGTGCAAGTCCTTCCAGATCAGCAGATTCAGCGCCAATGTCCGATAATAGAGTTCCGTTACCGGGCTCAAATCCGGCCGGTCCGAATTCTACATCCCAGGCGGTGGCAGGTGCAACACCTGCCCAATTTACGATTGCTGAATTCGATGATATTTCCGCGATCGCCAGCGCTGCAGGAGGCAGGCAGGCAAGGGTGGAAAAAGCAACCGGCCCTGCCCATGCGCTGGTTTCGTCGGTGGCACAGGCTCCCCGCACATAAGCTTCATATGGGGTATCCGGAGTCAATCCGGTCAGTTCAACAAAATCATCTGTAATACCTTGTAGCAAAGTGCCTTCACCATGGATAAATCCGGAAGGCCCGAACTCAACTTCCCATTCGGTGGCGGGCTCAACACCGGTCCAGCTTACAGTGGCACTACCGGCATCAAATCCGTCAACAGCCAGATCAGCAGGTGGAAAACAGTTGACCGGAATTTCAATGCGGATATCGTCAACAAACAGATTATTGCCTTGATCGCTGACCCCTTTATAAACGAGGTACGCCAGTTTATTATAGAAAGTGGCGGGAATTTCAAAAGTATATTGGTGCCAGCCGGCAATCGGCTCAGCAGGGGCCAGTTCGCTTGAGCGGTGAATGGTTCCCAGCAGGGTGGCAAAACCGGTATTGGGAGACAAATTGATGTAAACCTCCACTTTATCGGTTTTGGCCGGCAGGTCATTGTCGCGATAGATCCAAAGGCTTGTTTCATAGCCATCGGCTCCAAACTGGACCGGTGGGGTTACTAAGATACCGCTGTTGCCTGCTGCAAATACATGGCTGTTGTATCGTGCCATACCGGCACCTGACTGCGGCAGGCAATCAGGGTTGGTTCCGGTGGTCTGCCTGTTCCAAAGGCCGGTTCCGCTCAGTTGTTTGTTTTCCCAGTTTGCCGGGGGAAAAACTATATTTTCAAAGCTTTCATGGTATGGAAAACTGGTAATGGGGTCTTTAAGGGTGGTAGCGCTGGCTGTCAGTCCTGCGGAGTATTCCGGAACATCGCTGATCGACCAGGCTTCATAGTAATAAGGTGTATTGCTTGTAAGTTCAGTATGAATATAGGCTGATTCCGGGCCCATGTAAATAATGGTTCCACCCCCTTCAATCATGTTACCTGTCTGGTAGGGTTGTCCCTGCACCGGGTTGCCGAATACATTGTCAAGCGTATAGGCCACCATTACATCGTTGCCTTCCCCGTTTTTCATCCAGTTTAAATCCACCCGGGTATTGCTGCCTGTAAGTGCTGTAAAAACCAGCGGATTGTCAACATTAATCATCAGGTTCTGGGTTTCGGTAAGCGCCGAAAAAGCATTGATCCGGCCGGTACCCAGTTTGCCCACAAAGCCCGGGTTTACTGCATCAACATTATCAGTGGTATTTTTAATAATGTCGGCCACCTGCTGGGGTGTAAACTGACCGTAGGCAAGCGATACAATAAGGGCGGCAAGTCCCGAAACATGCGGACAGGCCATGGAAGTGCCCTGATAAAACCCGTAAGTATTGTTAGGCAATGTGCTGAGTACACCGCGGGCGGCCACATTGTCGGTTTCTCCCCCTGGCGCAGCCACATCAATCCAGTCTCCGTAATTTGAATACCAGGCTTTTTTATCCTGATTGGTTAATCCGGCTACGGAAAAACATCCCGAATAATAACCCGGGTAATACGATGACTGGGAGTCGCTGTTACCGGCTGCGAATATAGTGATGCCACCGCCAACCAAAGCGGTGCCTCCGCCGTTCACATTGAAGTAATCAATAGCGTCCAGCACACTTTGTTCATAATAATTGGGAGAAGTGTATCCCCAGGAATTCTGCGAAATGGCTGCACCATTATCGGCCGCCCATATCGGGGCGTTCTGAAATCCCCCTGATCCTCCATTGGTAAAAACCTGGCACGACATCAACCTGATGCCATCACCGGCTCCGGTACCCCCGGCTACTCCGGCTACCCCAACAGTATTGTTGCTCACGGCTGCAACCGTACCGGCCACATGGGTGCCATGATCGTGCGAGGTTACATTGGGCGAATTGTTGACGAAGTTGTAACCAATACCTGACCACATATTGGCAGCGAGGTCATTGTGCGTGTAATTGATCCCGCCATCCTCAATGCACACAATCACTTCAGGATTTCCCTTGGTTATTTCCCATGCTTCCGGCAGATCGATATCTGCATCGGCAGTTCCGTTTTGCTGACCGGTATTGTTATAGTGCCATTGCTCATTATAGCGTGGATCATCAGGTATCCAGTTAACCGACCGGCCGGTGGCTTCTTCAGGAGTATAAAGAATCGGCTTGTCCTGGGTTACCAGCTCTTTTTTATATTCAGGTTCTGCAAATGATACTTCCGGGAGGGCGCTGTATGCCTGTATAAGGGCAATAACATCCTGCGAATCATCGAAATAGAGATTATACCACAGGTGAAATCCCCACGCACGGTGCCTTTCTGTAAACTTTGATGAGAAAGCCGGGCTGCTGAATGTAAGCCCGAAATTATCCACACTAAACTGTGTGTTCAGGTTGTCTATGCTGCTGATGCCCAGCCTGACAATGCCATCAGCGTCGATGCGGGCAGGACTTGCATCCATCTGTCGAGTAAATGTTTCGTTCAGTTTTATCTTGATAACGCCTTTGTAATAAGCGTTTTCCGGAACCGATTGAAGATTGATGGGCGGGCGTTCCCCGCGTTTTACTTTGTAGGTTGTCTGTGCAAAAGCCGGACTGATCATCAGAACGGTCATCAGTAAATACAGAAGTCTCATGACATGGTAATTAAGTGGATAAATAGTCGCTTATTAGTCAGGTGTGTTGATTCTCAGATAGCAGGGTAGCTTTTTAAAGCCAAGCGCAATCATGAAATTACCTCTTCAGAATAATTTTTGCTAAATTATAATAAATCTCTGAGGCAGTTTAATTTTTGTGTAACTCTTTCTTCAAACCCTTCCTTTTGATTTACTTGTTGAAAAAGAATTGAATTTTTAACAATCCTTACCCAATTTTGAAAACATCAAACACTCTGTGCATCTTTGTTGTTTATTGAATAATAAACAAGCGTCATTTTATGGGTAAAGCAATGGCTGGAATTTCTATTTTTTCTTTTTACACTTGTTTTCCTTATATGGCTGAAGCATCACTTTTCTCCTTCAAAGTTGGAGTAAAGGCGCAGGCATTGAGTCTTTACTCACTCACCGCTCACAACTCGCAACTTACTTCTTTTTCTCATTTTCCGCTCTTCACTCCCGATAGCTATCATGATCACTTTCTTCACTCACTACTCATCACTCTCTACTCATAACTCATTTCTCACTTCTCATTTTCTTCACTTTTCAATGAATTAATATGCCAAACCGTTTGATCCACGAAACCAGTCCTTACCTTCTGCAACATGCCCACAATCCGGTTGATTGGTATCCTTATGGGAAAGAGGCTTTTGCAGTAGCAAAATCGGGCAACAGGCCATTGCTGATCAGCATCGGATATTCAGCCTGTCATTGGTGCCACGTTATGGAACATGAAAGTTTCAGTTTGTCTGAAGTGGCTGAAATCATGAACCGTCACTTTATCTGCATAAAAGTTGACCGGGAGGAGCGGCCGGATGTTGATCAGGTTTACATGGGTGCAGTCCGGTTGCTGAATGGCAATGGCGGATGGCCGTTGAATTGCTTTGCTTTGCCCGATGGTCGGCCTTTCTGGGGCGGCACCTATTTCAGGCCTGAACAGTGGATCGAAATGCTGAACCAGATTAGCGGACTTTATAAAAACAGTTACCGCGATCTGTCTGCTCAGGCCGACCGGCTTGAAAAGGGGATTGTTGAGTCAGGGCTGATCAGAATGCCTGAAAATCCTGAAGCCATCACTTCTGAAGTTATCAGGGAGGCCTTTGATCAGTTGTCATGGAGTTTCGACACAGAGCTTGGTGGTTTGCGGGGCGCTCCCAAATTCCCTATGCCTGTGGTGTGGCAGTTCGTGATGGACTACCACTGCATGAGTAGAAACACCGAAGCGTTGGTACAGTTGAAATTAACCCTTGGCCGGATAGCGAAGGGAGGGATATTCGATCAGATAGGTGGGGGATTTGCCCGTTACAGCACCGATTCAGCCTGGAAAGTTCCGCACTTCGAAAAA
Organism: Bacteroidales bacterium; assembly: GCA_038325075.1. Taxonomy (GTDB): domain Bacteria; phylum Bacteroidota; class Bacteroidia; order Bacteroidales; family Lentimicrobiaceae; genus Lentimicrobium. The sequence continues at coordinate 13,962 of JBBQIQ010000093.1, forward strand.
ATGCTCTACGATAACGCCCAGTTGGTTAGTCTTTACGCCAATGCTTACCGGTTATCCGGCGAACAGTTCTATGCAGAGGTACTTGAAAAAACGATTGATTTTATTTTCAGGGAATTGACGTCACCCGAAGGGGTATTTTTCTCAGCACTCGATGCCGACAGCGAAGGCAGGGAGGGTTTATTCTATGTCTGGACAAAAGATCAGGTTAAGGAAATCCTGCCCGAATATGCTGATCTGCTGAATGAATACTGGGGCATTGGCGGTGCCGGCTTATGGGAAAAAGGCATGAGCATCTTACTGAGGCCTGCTGATGATAGTGTTTTTGCATCCAGGGAACATTTATCAGAAGAAGAGTTGAAGCAACTTGTTAAAATGGCCGGCAAAAAATTGTTGGTTGAACGGAATAAGCGGGTCAGGCCAGGTCTTGACGATAAAATCATTCTCTCCTGGAATGCTTTGATGATTAAAGCACTGGCAAATGCTTATATGGCAACTGAGAACCAGGAGTGGCTCGATGCTGCGCTCCGTGCAGCATATTTTATCGGGAACAATTTTAAAGATGCGGGTGGAAATCTGAAAAGGGTATGGAAAAATAACCATGCCCGCATCGATGCTCTGCTTGATGACTATGCATTCATGGCTGATGCTTACATTGCGCTTTATCAGGTCACATTCGATGAAAACTGGCTTTTCAGGGCCGACGATCTGGCTAAAGTAGTTTCTGAACATTTTTCCGATACTTCAGGGTACCTGTTCTGGTGTTCCCCTGCAGGAATGCCTGAGTCAGAAACAATGCCGGCAGTTTCACGTATGATGGCAACTGCCGATGGTGTGGAACCTTCTGGTAACGCAGTGATGGCGAATATTTTCACCGTTCTGGGTCACTACCTCGAAAAGCCGGGTTATCTTGATAAAGCCGTTCAAATGGTTAACAATCTGCAGAAATATTTTGTTGCATACCCATCTTCCTATGCTTTGTGGGCAACACAGGCAATATCTCTGGCACAGGGTATCACAACGCTGGTCGTTACCGGTCCCGATGCCATCAGAAATGCAACAATTCTTAACCGGAAATACAAAAATTCCATATTGATCGCCGCTGCAAATTCATCGTCCCAATTGCCCATTTTCTTAAACAGATTTAACATTGATCATAATTTGATATTCAAGTGCGAAAATCAAACCTGTACCCCTCCGGTGGCCTCTATTGACGATCTTATCTTATAAATTTATTTGATTTTTTGTCCCATAAGACCCGTATCGGGACACTTTATTGCCGGGTTTGAAATAATAAATCGTAATTCCGGCCCCCTGATTTATAATTTCAAACTCATAAAACGCTCATAGATAGTCACATAGTGAATGCATAGATAGGTAATTGAGCATTTACTCCCTCTAAGTAAAAATACTTAAAAATTTATTTGCACATTTAACAAAAAATTAGTATTTTAACCCATTGTAATTTCGATTTTGCTTCTTACCTTTACCATCGCTTATCACACGTGTAACTATTCAAATTGACATGCTGAAATCGGATACCTTGTCGGTCATAAACCTTGTTTCAGGTATATGATAAAACGGCAGGGATTTGCTACCCTAAAAAGTGAAGATCTTTAAAAAAAATTTTACAGAGAACAGGTTATTCAAAAAGAATTTTTGATACTGTTTTTCTAAAAGAATACCACTTGTCAGACTATTTCAGATGAATTCTGAAACACGTTGAATTTCTGAACTTAAGCCCTGATTGTTGGGTAAGAGTTATTTTTTGTTAAACAAAGAATTTGGAACTCTGTTATATTCTCTTGTAACTAAATATGTTTGAAAGTTAAGGTGATTTTTAATCAAAGAAATTATGAGGACCGCTATTAAAATTATTATTAGTTTAGATGAAAGACATACAGGCTTTCGTTTTTATGCTTTAAAGAAAGGTAAAGCACTGGGGATCGTTGGGTCAATTTCATACTATGGCGATACCGGTGGCATAGTCATTCATGCAGAAGGTAAAGATAGCGCTCTTCAACAATTTGTGAATATTCTCAGGCAGGGTACGCCTTATAGTAAAGTCATTAGTATTATGTCGATCCCCGACAGGATGCTTAATAGTGTGTATCTCGAAATTTTGCCAACCCTTATTCCCATAGCCGGTTCACTAATTAAGAAACCACGCAGCGTTGGATTCAAGATCGGATTGTTCGGATTATAAACAATTACGTAACTTAATTTCTAATTTCTAATTTCCAATTTCGGATTTCGGATTTTTCAATACTCACTCTTTACTTCTTACTTCGGTCCCTGAGCTCTCGGTTGGTGAGTTCTCGGTTGGTGAGCTCTCGGTTGGTGAGCTCTCGGTTGGTGAGCTCTTGTCGAACCATGTCGAACCATGTCGAAGGGCTTACTTCGGTCCCTGAGCTCTTGTCGAAGGGCTTACTTCGGGTCCTGAGCTCTCGTCGAAGGGCTGACCTAAGATTTCGGATTTCGGATTTCGGATTTTTGATTAGCAGATTAGCAGATTAGCAGATTAGCAGATTAGCGGATTTCGGATTTCGGATTTTTCAATACTCACTATTTACT
>JBBQIQ010000094.1:0-16075 GCA_038325075.1 Bacteroidales bacterium
CTCCGGGCTTTTTTTAAACTATTTATTACGGCCCTGCTGTTTGGACATATCTTCCAGTTTCTTCTGAAAGTTAGACTTCTTTACCGGTTTCTTTTTGTTTTCCTGAATCTGTGCATGAAGCTTGTCTTCATTGACGAAGCCCTTGATCATATACATTTGTGCAAAAGTCAACAGGTTGGCCAGCAGGTAATAATAGCTTAAGCCGGAAGAATAGCTGTTGAAGAAGCCGAGGAACATGATCGGCATCAGGTACATCATGGTTTTCATACCGGGCATCTGGTTGCCGGTTGACATCATGTCGTTGTTGATTTTCGTATAGATGATGGTTGATATTGTCATCAGTAAGGTAAACAAACTCACATGGTCGCCATAGAACGGGATGGTGAACGGCAGGTTATAAATGGAATCATAACTCGACAGGTCGTCTGCCCACAAAAAAGCTTCCTGCCTCAACTCTATGGAAGCCGGAAAGAACCTGAACATCGCCAAAAGAATCGGAAATTGCAGCAACATTGGCACACAGCCGGCCATCGGGTTCACCCCTGCCTTTTTGTAAAGGGCCATGGTTGCCTGCTGTTTTTTCATCGCATCTTCCTTTTTGGGGAATTTGGTACCGATCTCATCAATCTCAGGCTTCAGGAGTTTCATTTTAGCTGACGAAAGATACGTTTTATAAGCGATCGGAAACAAAACGATTTTCAGCAATATGGTCAGGATCAGGATGATGATGCCGTAATTCAGATTAAATCCTTCGAGGAAATTAAATACCGGAAGAACAGCAAAACGGTTAATCCATTGCATCAGGAAGAAGCTCCAACCCAACGGAATTTGTTTTTCCAAATCAAGCTTGTACTTGCGCATGATGTTGTACTTATTCGGCCCGAAGTAAAACGACATGTTTAACTGCTTGTCACTAGCCGGATTAAAAGGAAGCGACAGCGTGGCTTCCATATAATCTATATATTTCAGTTCTTTTTCAGGCTCCCGGGTCTTTTTCATCCTGGCGTTCTGGAACATATCGCCCGCGATAAGGGTGGTTGAAAAGAACTGCTGCTTGAATGAAACCCATTTTACCCGGGTATTAATAATTTGTTCGTCATCTTTATTTTCCTTCAGATAATCAACTTCTGAATCGGAATGGCGGAAATGAATCGTGGTATTGAGCTTTTCATTTTCCAGGTTTTTTTCCATTCTTGGTAATCTGGCTTTCCAGTCAATGTTCATCTCCTTGGTATTCATTGCAATATATTGCTCCATACCAACAAAATTCACTGTATAACCAATCATGAAATCACCGGCCCTTATCGTATAAAGATATTCAATGTAAGAACCAGTATTTATGGCCGAATCAGCGTTGCCCGGATAAAGCCGCATTGCAAATTGCACCGAATCGGTACCGCTAATCTTTATTTCCTGTTGTCCCTCAAAGCGTTTGTCGGGCCAGGAGGGTTTGAAGTATAGCTCACTGGTGTTCACTGCCCTGACATCGGTAAAAAATGCAAGGTTGAATTCTGAGGAATCAGCGCTATAAAGGAGCAGAGGCTTTCCATCAAAAGTTTTATATCCTGGCAGTTCCACCTGGCTGATGCGCCCGCCCTTACTGCTGATGGTGAGTTTTAACTTATCAGATTCAACAATAAAATCCTGGTCTGTGCCTGTTCCGGATGCAGCAAATTGTCCAAGTTCATCGCTTCTCATTGCAGCTTGTGCCGAATCAGTTTTTGCAATAGCATTGTTTATTGCAACCGTATCCTGCCTGAGCTCAGGCTCTGCTGCAGCACCTAGCTTTGCGGTGTCACTTGAAAATTGCCGCAATGCCGCCATTGAATCCTGGGCACGCTTCTGAGCAGCCAACTGTTCTTCAGATGGCGCCATATAGAGCGTGTAGCCTATCATCAGACCGAAAATAAGCAGGATGCCTATGATTGAATTTCTATTCATGAATTGTAATTAATAACTGGTTAATTCAAATTGAGCGGCAAAATTAAGCAAAAGCAGTCAATAGATAAGCCTGTCTTTATTCGAAAATTAAAAATGCCGGTAATTGGTAAGATTACCGATCAAATTGAAGGAATAAAGCTGATCGGGTTAATACACCTACTTTTGGTTGTATTTGATGGCTGCCTTTACAAAGCTGACAAACAAAGGATGTGGATTTGCCACTGTGCTTTTATACTCGGGATGAAACTGTATTCCAACAAACCACGGATGGTTGTTCAGTTCAATCATTTCGACAAGATTATCCTTGGTATTGATGCCCGATGCAATCATCCCGGCCTTCTGAAACTGATCTAAATACCGGTTATTGAATTCGTAGCGGTGCCTGTGACGTTCTGTAATGTCTTCAGTTCTATATACTTCATAAGCCAGGGTATTTTTGCTGATGGTACAAGGGAAAGCACCCAACCGCATGGTTCCGCCCTTTTTGCAGACTGTTTTCTGATTCTCCATTAAATCAATCACCGGATTGGTGGTTTCAGGCGCCATTTCAGTTGAATGCGCATCTTTCAATCCAAGTACATTGCGGCCGAATTCAACGACAGCGCATTGCATACCCAGGCAAATTCCCAAAAATGGAACATTATTTTCCCTTGCATACCGGATGGCTTCAATTTTTCCCTCAATCCCACGGCTGCCAAATCCGGGGGCAACAAGGATCCCATCAAGTCCCTTAAGTGTTTCAGCAACGGTTTCACTGGTAATGGATTCAGAATGAAGAGCCTTTACAACGACTTTACACTTATTTGCGGCCCCTCCATGAACAAAGGATTCATTGATGGATTTGTAGGCATCCTTAAGCTCAACATACTTTCCGACAAGGCCGATGACAACTTGTTTATCCGGATGCTTCAACCTGTAAAGAAACTCCTCCCATTTTGTCAGCTCCGGTGCATGTCCGAGTGGCATCCGTGTTTTTTCGAGGACTTCAAGATCAAGTTTTTCCTCAAGCATCAGCAATGGTACATCGTAAATCGATTCAGCATCGATGGATTCAACGACTGCGGTTGGATTCACGTTGCAGAACAAGGCGATTTTGTTTCGGAGGTTTTCGTTCAGGTGCTTTTCGGTCCGGCAAACGATGATATCCGGCTGAACCCCCTGCTCAAGCAATGCTTTAACAGAGTGCTGGGTTGGCTTGGTTTTCAGTTCACCGGCTGCAGCCAGGTAAGGAACCAGGGTCAGGTGAATGACCAGGCAGTCGGTCCCGATTTCCCAGCGCATCTGGCGAACAGCCTCGATATAAGGCAGTGATTCAATATCGCCCACTGTACCACCAATTTCTGTAATAACAAAATCGTATTTATTATCGCTTGCCAGCAGTTTGATCCTGCGTTTTATTTCATCGGTGATGTGCGGAATAACCTGCACCGTTTCACCTAAATAATCACCGCGCCGCTCTTTTAAAATTACCTCCTGGTAAATACGGCCGGTGGTTACGTTGTTTGCCTGTGAAGTGGGTACATTCAGGTAGCGTTCGTAGTGCCCGAGATCGAGATCGGTTTCGGCGCCATCTTCTGTAACATAGCACTCACCATGTTCATAAGGATTTAAAGTTCCGGGATCAATATTGATATAAGGATCAAGTTTTTGAATGGTGACCGAGAATCCCCTTGCCTGAAGCAGTTTGGCAAGCGATGCTGAAATAATCCCTTTACCAAGCGAGGAGGCAACCCCACCGGTGACAAACACATACTTTGTTGAAGCCATGATGTAATGTTTTGTTCCCTATAATCCTTTAGTTGATCCCGTTTATTATGACTAAAAAATAAAATCATTTGCCAAACAAGCCAGACCGAAATGAGATAGTTGAATATATCAGATAAACCGGGCCATGCCTGAGCGAAATACTTTGAACGAAACCGTTAGTAATATCAGTGAAGCTACTTTTTTAAACTATTACCTGAAGGGAAGAATCAGGCCTGGAACAAAAAAGCATGTCGGCAAAAATACAAACCTCCTTGCAAAAAGAGGCTATCTTTTTTACAAAAATTAATAACAATTTTGGAAAGTTTTCAGGTAAAATTCAGAAGAGCCTGATTACAGGACATTAACGCATTTGCGTATTGTTTCGTAAATCTCTTCTTTGTTATAGGGCTTCGATAAAAAGTAATTCATTCCGGCTTCAAAACTTTTCTTTCGGAATGATTCTTCAGAATATGCTGTTAAGGCTATGATGGGAATATTCATCTTTTTTCTTCTTATTTCGATGGTTGCCTCCCATCCGTTCATCTGGGGCATATCAATATCCATAAGTATTACATCGTAACTTCCTTTTAAGCACTCTTCAACTGCTTCAACTCCATCTCCAACCATTTTATAGGCCCAACCCATGCGCTTGATAAGAATCTCGATAATCTTCTGGTTCAGCACATTATCCTCAGCGATAAGAATCTTTATCAGCTTTTCCGCAGTATCCATTGTAGTAAGAGTGTTTTCCAACCTGTATTCCATATAGCCCATCTGAGTCTAATAGTAATATGGTTTAATAAAGAAAACAGGAAAAAGTAATACTTGTTTTAAATGAAATTCAATCTATTTTGTTAATTAGCTGATTAATAGGAGCATAAAAAAAGTAAAAAAAGGTTGAGATTGAAGTTGAGGTTGAATGTCTTCATTTTCAGGTATTGTGGTAAGCATATCTGAAAAATAATTTTACATCTAAGGCTATTCTCCTTAATCACTCCCCTGGCATGAGGCAAGTTGTAATGCGTATTTCGCTATTCTTTAAAGAATAGGTTTGTGTTATATCCTACAGGTTGTTACAAACTTTATTGAGTTACTAAGTTGTATTCTGTTTCAGGTTGAATCTATTGACTTGTGCCATCTATACAAACCAGGTTGTTTGTTTTAAACTGGATTGAGCACAATAAAAAACCATCTGAAAAAGAAATTGCTTCCCGGACGAGTCCGGGAAGCAACCAAAAATCAATTTATTCCGAAAGTTACTGTCCGAGATATGATTTCAACAATTTACTTCTTGAAGTATGCTTCAGTCTTCGGATCGCTTTTTCCTTTATCTGCCTGACTCTTTCGCGGGTGAGGTCAAATTTGGCCCCGATTTCTTCGAGGGTAAGGCCGTGGTTCATTCCAATACCATAATAAAGGTTAACGACATCTCTTTCCTTTTCGGTAAGGGTTGACAGTGACCGCTGTATTTCGCGCGCCAGCGACTCACGCATGAGTCCGGCATCGGTCACCGGGGTGTCTTCATCAATAAAGATATCGATAAACTTCATATCTTCATCTTCGGTGAGCGGAGCGTCCATCGAAATATATCTTGTAGATATTTTCAGTGCCGCATCAATTTTATATCCCGGAATTTCAAGGGCTTCCGCAATTTCATCTGCTGAAGGCGGCCGCTCAAACTTCTGTTCGAGTCTGGATGACTCTTTCTTGATCTTATTGAGTGACCCAACCTGATTCAGCGGAAGGCGAACGATACGCGACTGTTCAGCCAAAGCCTGTAAAATGCTTTGCCTGATCCACCAAACGGCATACGAAATAAACTTAAAACCACGGGTTTCATCGAAACGTTGGGCCGCTTTAATGAGACCCAGGTTACCTTCATTTATAAGGTCCGGCAGGCTAAGCCCCTGGTTTTGATACTGCTTGGCAACCGAAACAACAAAACGAAGGTTGGCTTTGCATAATTTCTCGAGTGCCCATTGGTCGCCCTGTCGGATTCGTTGTGCAAGCAGGACTTCTTCCTCTGCAGTGATGAGTTCTTCTTTTCCAATGTCCTGCAGATACTTGTCAAGCGATGCAGTTTCGCGGTTAGTGATTGATTTAGTTATTTTTAGCTGTCTCATGGCATTTGGGTATTAAGAGGTTATTTCATGAATATACCCCGTTCTGATTATAAACAAATCTGATCAGTTAAAGTTCAGTTAATAGTGTATGAAAGCCCAACTGCCCAGATGCAACAACAGGGCGGAACGTCTTCATCGCCCACCCTTTGGAAACGATCAGATCACCTATTGGCGATTACATACCAAACCCGTAATAAGCGCGGGTCCTGTTTGGGTAAATGCCTTCGATGAGTACCCCTCCTTTTTTATTGGCAAGCAAGGAAGCTAATTCATCTTTGCTTTGAACGGCTTTTCCGTCAACGCGGATAATAATAAAGCCCTGACGAACACCTGCATTCCGCAATTTTCCATCTCCAAGGGAAGTTACCTGCACCCCGGATTCAAGATCAAGTTCTGATTTTAATTTATCAGGAACAGGTGCAAAATTTGCACCTAAAACTGATTGGATATCAAATTCCTCACGCTTAACAATACTGATGTTTCCATCGCGGTTCTTTAGAGTAACGTCGAAATTCATCTCTTTATTACCTCTCTTAACAGCCACATTAACTTTGTCACCTGGCCTGTGCTGACCAACCAGTTCAAGCAACTCAGAAGTTGAATTTACAGCTACCCCCTCTATATGGAGAATTATATCACCCGACCGGATGCCTGCATCTTTGGCAGCACCACTTTCGGTGACATCGGCAACATAAACACCACGTATATCAGCTATATCCTGCTCTTTTGCAAGCTGGCTGTCTAATTCGCGGATACTTACCCCAAGGTAACCACGTTGAATGGTGCCGAATTCAATAAGATCGCCGGCAACTTTGCGAACAATATTTACCGGAATAGCAAAAGAATATCCTGCATAAAACCCGTTACCGGATGCAATGGCAGCATTTATACCAACCAGGTCACCTTTTGTATTCACCAAAGCTCCGCCACTGTTCCCCCGGTTCACAGCAGCATCTGTCTGGATAAAAGATTCAATAGCAGAACCGTCGGGAGAGCCGAGTATATTGATGTTACGCGCTTTGGCACTTACAATTCCTGCAGTTACTGTTGATGTTAAATTAAAGGGGTTTCCAACTGCCAAAACCCACTCTCCGATCTGAAGATTATCAGAATTACCATATAAAATGTAGGGTAGGTCTTTAGCATCAATTTTTATGACGGCCAGATCGGTTGATGGATCTGTACCTACAATTGTAGCAATAAATGTACGTTTGTCATTGAGCGTAACAGAAACCTTATCAGATTCGGCTACGACATGGTTGTTGGTAACTATGTAGCCATCAGAACTAATAATAACGCCTGAACCCGAAGCTTCAACAGGCTCGGGGGCACCCTGCGGCCCTCCGTGACCAAAGAAATCCCTGAAATCAAAGAATTGATCATATACACTGCTCTTCCGCTGATATTCAGTTTTAATATGCACAACGGCATGAACTGTACTGCTGGCGGCAACGGTAAAATCGGGCAAAACCATTGCGCCTGACAGCCCGGGCATACTGGCCATATATGCCGGTGTAGCCGGAGTGAAATTATTATACTGAACTTCCTTTTTGCTGAACAGGCTGTATGCTCCCAGAGCAATAATTCCACCTGCGATGGCTATCAGCAAACTTCCTGCGATCTTTTTCATAGTTTCAGACAATTAGATAAACAATTGGTTAAAATGCTTTGTAATTCAGTTTTTGTAAGAATAAATCCAAAAGTGGTCATTCGATTCGTTTAAACGCAAACTGAGTATCATTGTTACACCAACCCGTGTTAAAAAATGTTAAGCACTTTCATTGAAAATTTAATCCGGTACATATTTTAACGTAATTAAAATGATATTGTTCCCAAAATGACCCGATTAGTTTGCAAATTTTACAAAGCACTGATTATGCAATACATAAATCAAATTCTAAACATATAAGTTTAGTATGAAAAAATGAAAGACACCAAATCACCTTCGTGTAAAACGAATTTACTGTAACTTAATATCTGTAACATAATTATACATTCAGAATTTTATAACTTTGTAGGCTTGTCGCACTAATGACAAAATGTCAAATCGTTGAAACAATGACAATATTTTACAAGTTTCATGGAACCGGCAACGATTTTATTTTGCTTGACGGGAGGCTCAGCAACGGGGCAATTTCGTCAGAAACCATCGCACTTCTGTGCCACCGGCATTTTGGTATTGGCGCTGATGGATTGATAGTAGTTTCTCCAAAGCAAGGGTATGATTTTGAAATGATCTATTTCAATTCCGATGGCAGCCCTGCGCGTATGTGTGGCAATGGAGCAAGATGTGTTGCCGCTTTTGCAACCATGCTGGGTATTTCCGGTAAAAATCCAGCCTTTCTTGCCGGAGATGGCCCCCACACAGCCAGAGTCAATTCAGTTAGAGAAAATGAGTGGGTTGTTGAAGTCAGTATGGCAGATGTTGAAATACCTGCGGAATATGGAAATCACACAGAAATCAATACAGGCACCCCGCATTTTGTTAATATTGTTAAAGAAACGAGTGAGGTTGATATAGTTGCTGAAGGACGCCGGATAAGGTATTCGGAAAAATATTCCGAAAACGGAATTAATGTTGACTGGCTGAGTTTTAGCAAGAACACATTGAAGGTAAGGACTTATGAGCGGGGTGTTGAAGATGAAACCCTTTCGTGCGGCACCGGCGTAACAGCCTGCGCCCTCGTCGCCGCCCTCACAACCGGACAAACCAACTGGAAAGTTGAAACCCGGGGAGGTAATCTGGAGGTTAGCATGAAAAAAGAAGAGGGTAAATTCACTGATATTCTCCTGACAGGACCGGTTAAACTCGTGTATAAAGGGGAAATCAATTTTACAGAAATTTGAAAGGGGTTGAGGCGATGAGCTGAGCGCAGTCGAAGCTTTAAGGTTAAGTCTGCCTGGCTGACAATTCAGATTCTAAAGAATGATCTGTTAAGCCAGTCAGACAGGGTTATTTGATTTCGTGGTTTAACAATCTTTATTCAATCACAAATTTGCATGGTATGAAAGGACAAAACATCAGCCTCAGGGCACCGGAACCGGCAGATATTGATTTTATCTATAACTGGGAAAATGACACTACTGTATGGCATGTGAGCAACACCACCACGCCATACTCAAGGTATGACATTGAACAATATGTCCTGAATACCCATCACGACATATATGCCGCCAAACAATTAAGGCTGATGATTATACTTCATAATAAACCCCAGGAGCCGATTGGGGCTATCGATCTGTTCGACTTTGACCCGTTGCACCGCAGGGCCGGGGTCGGGATTCTTTTAGCCAGTCATGACAGAGGCAAAGGCTACGCAAGCGAGGCATTATCGCTGCTTTGCGGTTATTGTTTCGAAACGCTCAGTCTTCACCAGTTGTATTGTCATATATCCTCTGATAATCAAATCAGTATCCGGTTATTCACCAGGGCAGGATTCGAAATAACCGGAACCTGCAAAGACTGGACTTTATCAGGAAATAAATGGTACGATGCCAGTTTTATGCAGTTGATCAAACGCTAAATCCGGAAATTATGAGCAATATATATCACCCAAGGTATTCAGGCAGAAAATCAAGAAAAAAATCAGGGCGTGCTGTTTGGATGTTTCTGCTGATCGTAGTTATCAGTTTGTTTGCTGCAGGGTTTTTCCTCTATAATGCAACCTATAAACCAAATGTTTATACCGGCGAAAGTGAAGCAGCCTTTTTTACTATAACAACCGGAAGTGATTTCGAAAACGTAAAGAAGCAATTATACATTCATGGTCTGATTATAAACCGCAAATCATTTGAATTGATCGCCAGATTGAAAAATTATGATCAATCGGTCAAACCGGGGCGCTATAAACTGAACAGAGAAATGGGCAATCTTGAGCTGATCAATATGCTCAGAGGAGGACGACAGGAACCAGTGATGGTGATTTTTAACAATATAAGAACACCTGATCAATTGGCCAGCCGCATCAGTAAACAGATCGAAGCTGATTCAATTTCATTGATCAATCTGTTTAACGACAGTGCTTACCTTGATTCGCTTGGTGTGACAAAATCCAGTCTTTTTACCATTATTATTCCAAATAGTTACGAGTTTTACTGGAACACCACAGCCCGCTCCTTCACCGACCGGATGAAAACCGAAGCTGAAAAATTCTGGAATAATAACAGGAATCAAAAACTTAAAGACTTGAACCTTAACCGCCACGAAGTTATTACCCTGGCGTCAATTGTTGAAAAAGAAACCAATAAGAATGATGAAAAGTCCCGTGTGGCAGGCGTTTACTTTAACCGGCTTACAAAAGGCTGGTTACTCGAAGCCGATCCAACCCTGGTATTCGCGCACGGAGATTTTGAGATGCGTAGGGTTCTGAATATACACAAGCAAATTGAATCTCCTTACAATACCTACAAATACCTGGGTCTTCCACCAGGGCCAATCTGCCTGCCCTCCGTTTCGTCAATTGATGCAGTACTTAACCGTGAACAACACGATTATATGTTTTTTTGTGCCCGTGAAGATTTCTCCGGATATCATAACTTTGCCCGCGGTCTCGAACAGCACAACCTGAATGCCTGGAAGTATCAGCAGGCGCTCAACCGGAAGAATATTTATAAATAATCAGTGGTTGAAGAATTGAATCAGGTAGGGGATGTAAATTTCTAATTTCTAATTTCTAATTTCTAATGTCTAATGTCTAAAGTCTAACGCCTGATTTCCAATGCCTAATACCTGATCTCTGTAGTCTCAATACTTACAATCATTACAACCCTTCAATATGAGGAATGCATTCAAAGCCTACGACATACGGGGAATTTACAACAAGGATTTCGATGGCAGCGATGTCTATAAGATCGGATTCTTCCTGCCGCAATTGCTTGGGGCTGAAACCATTCTTGTCGGCCACGATGTCAGGATATCATCCCCCGAAATTCTGAAGTTTCTCTGCAAAGGAATAACCGATGCAGGTGCCGATGTTCAGGTAGCCGGAGAATGTACCACCCCGATGATTTACTGGGCAACTGCCAGATACGACTACATGGCTTCAGTCATGATCACCGCTTCGCATAACCCGGCCAATTATAATGGTCTGAAGATTTCACGCGAAGAGGCTCTGCCGGTCGGTTTCGATTCCGGCCTCTCTGAACTGCTGGAGATGGCCGAAACCTATCCGGTAATACCTGCTGAAATTCCGGGTACTTATACGGAATTTAATTTCCGGAAAGATTACCTGGCTTTTTTGAAACAATACCAGTCTGACCTGAGTGGGCTCAACATAGCCATTGATTGCTCAAATGGCATGGGGTCATTGCTGATAAGGGAATTACTGGGAAACAGCCCTTATTATATTTACGACACACCTGACGGTACATTCCCGAACCATGAACCCAATCCACTCGAAGAAGAAAATGTGGCTGATTTGAAAAACCTGGTTTTGGAAAAGGGCTGCGATATCGGGCTTATTTTTGACGGCGATGCCGACCGGGTGATGTTTGTGGACGAAAAGGGTCAGTTTATTCAGCCCGATATGATGATAGCCGTCCTGTCCGGATATTTTGCCGGTAAAGGTCTTACAGGCAATAGCATCCAGGATATCCGAACTTCAAAGTCGGTTACAGAATACGTCGAAAGCAAAGGTTTTAAAATGCACATGTGGAGAGTCGGACGCGCTTACGCGGCGCTTAAACTCAGAGAGATCAATGGCTTATTCGGGGGTGAACTGGCCGGCCATTACTATTTCCGCGATTTCTATTATTCTGATTCTGCCTATGTTGCAGCACTGATTATTCTTGGCGAAGTCAAAAAACACCTTGACGCCGGCGTCACGCTATCGCAACTGATCAGCAGCATCAGCAGGTATTATGGAACAGGGGAAATTAATTTCCATATTGATAAAAAGACTGAAGCCATGGATGCACTCCGGGACATTTTTTCGCGGGAAGAAACACCTGTTGCCTTCTTTGATTTTGACGGATACCGCATCGAATTTAAAAACTGGTGGTTCAATGTGCGACCTTCAAACACTGAACCCTATCTCAGGTTCCTGGCCGAAGCCGATTCACCTGAATTGATTGCAGAAAAACGGCAGAAAGCCCTGGAAATACTAGCTCCGTTCATTGTACCCGCTGATAATGGGCATCATTAAGGTTATGATGAAAAATTTAAAAGCAGTGGGTTTGTTCCTTCTGCTGATCTATTTATCCTGCTTCCGGATCAATGCACAGGATTCAATCCCAATACTGACAGCCGCCCCTGACAGCATCCGGACAGTAAATCCAGGCAGATTAACCGGGCTGATCATCGGTGGCTCTGTCGTTTATGCCGGTACAATGGCCGGGCTTTACCAGATGTGGTATAGGAATTACCCTCAAACTACCTTTCATTTTATCAATGACAACCATGAATGGCTTCAACTTGACAAAGGCGGGCATGCATTTAATGCCTATTACATTGGTATGATCGGCTACGAATCTTTAAAGTGGGCGGGGGTTGATGAGAAAAGATCGGCCATTTACGGTGGCAGCCTCGGTTTTATGTTTCTGACGGTTATAGAGATTTTGGATGGTTTTTCAGCAGAATGGGGCGCTTCGGGCGGTGATCTGCTGGCAAATACCTTCGGGTCAGCGGCATTTATCGGCCAGCAACTAGCCTGGCAGGAACAGCGCATACATATCAAATGGTCTGTGCACATGACCGACTATGCGAAATATCGCCACGATCAGCTTGGAACCAGCTTTGTTGAAAGAATGATCAAGGATTACAACGGGCAGACATTCTGGCTTTCAGCCAATATTCATTCATTTTTAAAAAAAGATTCCCGCTTTCCGAAATGGCTGAATGTTGCTGCAGGCTATGGTGGTGAAGGGATGACAGGTGGAAATTCAAACCCAACTGAAATAAACGGAGTTTCGCTGCCACATTTCGACAGGTACCGGCAATTTTACCTTGCGCCTGACATTGATCTTTCAAAGATCAGTACCAACTCCAAAACACTTAACTCGTTATTCAAATACCTTGGTATACTCAAGTTCCCGATGCCGGCACTCGAATTCAGTAAGAAGGGAGTTAAACTGCAACCGTTGTATTTCTGAGGTTGATTAGCCGATTGGCTGATTGGCAGATTAGCAAATTAGCTAATAGTTTCATTCTGAGAAAATTCTAGGTGTGTGACTCATGTCACTTTTTACATTGGCAGAGATCAAAGGAGAGGATATTCTTCATTCCAGATCGTTTTCAAAGAAAGTAAATCCACAAATTCAGCCTTGGCACTTTCAGCTAAACGATCTATGCTTTACAGGTTTGTCTCACCCCTTCAGGGTGTTTATAATATTCTAATTCCCGTTTGCTTTGATTCCAATTTCCAATTTCCAAACATTCCATCATTCCATCATTCCATCATTCCATCATTCCAATATTCCAATATTCCAATATTCCAATATTCCAATATTCCAATGTTCCAGCACTCCATTTGCTAATCAACTAATCCGCCAATCATCTTATCAACTAATCGGCTAATCCGCTAATCATCTTATCAACTAATCGGCTAATCTGCTAATCAGCTAATCGGCTAATCCGCTAATCTGCTAATTCCAATTTCCAATTTCCAAACATTCCACCATTCCATCATTCCAATGTTCCAGCACTCCATTTGCTAATCAACTAATCCGCTATTCATCTAATCAACTAATCGGCTAATCAACTAATCCGCTAATCAACTAATCCGCCAATCATCTAATCAATTAATCGGCTAATCTGCTAATCCGCTAATCTGCTAATCCGCTAATCTGCTAATTCCAATTTCCAAACATTCCATCATTCCATTATTTCATCATGGTTCCTGAGCGGCGGTTGGTGAGCGCAGTCGAACCAATTCGAAGGACCATCATTCCAATATTCCAATATTCCATCATTCCATCATTCCAATGTTCCAATATTCCACCATTCCATCATTCCAATGTTCCAGCACTCCATTTGTTAATCCGCTAATCCGCTAATCACCTAATCAGCTAATCAGCTAATCAACAAATCAGCTCATCAACTAATCAGCTAATCAACAAATCAGCTCATCAACTAATTAGCTAATCTACTAATCAACTAATCAACTAATCCGCTAATCACCTAATCACCTAATCGGCTAATCAACTAATCGGCTAATCAACTAATCAACTAATCCGCTAATCACCTAATCGGCTAATCAACTAATCAACTAATCCGCTAATCACCTAATCAGCTAATCAGCTAATCTACTAATCAACTCATCAGCTAATCTACTAATCAACTCATCAGCTAATCAGCTAATCAACAAATCAGCTAATCAACTAATCCGCTAATCAACTAATCCGCTAATCAACTAAACATTAAACCTGATATTCAGAATATCCCCGTCTTCAACCAGATAGTTCTTCCCTTCAACAAACAGTTTTCCGGCTGTGCGACAGGCATGCTCGGTTTTTAATTCAACAAAATCCTTGTATTTCATCACTTCGGCACGGATAAAACCGCGCTCCAGATCGCTGTGAATAACACCGGCTGCCTGCGGAGCGGTCATCCCTTTCTTGATGGTCCATGCACGGACTTCCATAGGGCCGGCCGTAAAAAACGACATCAGGTTGAGAATGGCGTAAGCTGAACGCACCAGCCGGTTAACACCGGGTTCAGTAAGACCGGCATCTTCAAGAAAGACTTTGCGGTCTTCGGCACTTTCAAGCTCGGCAATTTCGGATTCCAACGCACCTGCAATCACGATGACTTCGGTATTCTCTCCTTTCACTGACTCTTTTAATAGATCCACATATTTATTACCCTTTACGGCGGAAGCATCGTCAACATTGCACACATAAATCACCGGCTTATCAGTCAGCAGGTACATATCATCGATAAAACGGCGGTCAGTCTCTCCTATCTCAAGCGTACGAACCGATTGAAAGTTCTCCAGGTGATCTTTCACTCTGGTCAGGACTTCAACACCATGTTTGGCATCCTTATCACCGGTTTTGGCTGCCTTCTCGAGGCGCTGAATCTTGCGTTCCACCAGATCGAGATCGCGGATCTGAAGCTCGAGATCAACTATTTCGCGGTCACGCACCGGATTGACCGATCCTTCCACGTGAGGCAGGTTTTCATCATCGAAACAACGCAAAACATGAATAATGGCATCGGTTTGCTGAATATCGGCCAGGAATTTATTCCCTACCCCTTCGCCCTGGCTGGCACCTTTAGCCAGACCGGGAATATCCATAATTTCCACAGTTACCGGCACTATTCGTGCTGAATGGATCAGCTTATCAATCTCAACCAACCTGTCATCGGGAACATTCACCTGTCCGAGGTTCGATTTGTTGGTGCTGTATGCAAAGTTTGAAGTCTGCCCTTTGGTATTGGAGATACAATTAAAAATCGTGGTCTTACCAATGTTGGTTAACCCGACGATGCCGCATTTTAACGCCATATTAAATTTTCTTTTTATTTATAGTGCGCAAAGATACGGAAAAGGATTTCGGATTGCGGATTGCGGATCACAGATTGCGGATTTCGGATTGAGGATTGCGGATTGCGGATTGCGGATTTCGGATTTCGGATTTCGGATTACGGGTTGCGGATTACGGATTGCGGGTTTCGGATTGCGGGTTGCGGATTGCGGATTACGGGTTGCGGATTGCGGATTTCGGATTGCGGATTGCGGACCTGCCCGACTGACCAAAATAATATTTATTGAGAAGTAATCATTAGTCGGTTAGGCGGATTTCGGATTGCGGGTTTCGGATTGCGGATTTAGGATTACGGGTTGCGGATTACGGGTTGCGGATTTCGGATTGCGGACCTGCCCGACTGACCAACGCAATATTTATTGAGAAGTAATCATTAGTCGGTCAGGCGGGTTTCGGATTGCGGATTGCGGATTTAGGATTACGGGGTTGCGGATTGCGGATTTCGGATTTCGGATTTTAAAATCCTACCTCTTACTTCTCTTTAAATCTTACCTCTTACCTCTTACCTCTTACTTCCGACTTCTTACTTCCGACTTCGGTCCCTGAGCTCTCGGTTGGTGAGCTCTTGTCGAACCATGTCGAAGGGCTGACTTCTTAATCTTTACTTCTTACTTCTTACTTCTTACTTCTGACTTCTTACTTCTGACTTCTTACTTCCTACTTCCGACTATTGATTTCCGACTAATCACAACTCACTACTCATTTCTCACTACTCATTTCCGACTTCCGGCATCTGACTTCTGATTTCCGTCCTCATAGCTATCGATATTCGGCTTCAA
>JBBQIQ010000095.1:0-15919 GCA_038325075.1 Bacteroidales bacterium
ATCGGGATAAACGATTCATTGGTTGAATACTTTGACCAGTTCAGGGCCTTATTACCGGTTTATAAGTCACAGGATGTCACTATAAAGTTATTACGCGAAGCTGATACTTTGTCCTATAAACTGAAAGTGCCTGAAACTGGAATGATTGGGGTTAAAGCAGATTTAATGTCTCAGTTTAATTTCAGTGAAAGGGAGTATTCATTTATTGCAGCTATCCCTGCCGGATTTACCAAGACCTGGAAAGGGGTTGGCAACTACTTCAAACAGCTCAAACTCTTATTTTCACCCGAGGTTAAAGCGTATGAATCGGTGGGCGGGTTTATCACCATTGGCAATATTTTTCCTTCCACATGGGACTGGGCCGCATTCTGGGGCCTTACGGCATTTCTGTCAATTATGCTGGCAATTCTGAATGTGCTGCCCATACCAGCTCTCGATGGCGGACATGTTATGTTCCTGCTCTATGAAATGATTACCCGTCGCAAACCATCTGACAAGTTTCTTGAAAATGCGCAGATTGTAGGTATGATCCTGCTTTTTGGCCTGCTTATCTTTGCCAATGGGAACGATATTGTGAAGTTGTTCAGATAAATTTCGGATTTCGGTCCCGCAAGTGCGGGACCGGATTTCGGAATGCACCTATCCATATTCATTATTAAGCAAAGACTTAAAGCAGAGAATAACAATAAATCCGGAAATTGCTTATAACAGTCTGGCTAACTTTTGTTTGCACCTGCATTTGGTGGTACAAATGAAACCTAATTTGCAATTAACTCAAAGGAATGTTAATCATAGAATCTGCAATCAGAAATCCGCAATCCGCAATCCGCAATCCGCAATCTGAAATTTAGTCTTCCAACTTATCCTTCAGCGACTTAAACCCCTGCCCCAGAATTTCGTTTGCGTCCATAACCGTGAGGAAGGCTTTCGGATCAACTATGTTGATAAACTCTTCGAGCATGGCCAGTTCGCGACGGTTAACCACGGTGAAAATCACCTTTTTGCTATTGCCATTGTACATTCCTTCGCCGTTCAGATAAGTGCCGCCACGGTTCAGGTCGTTGATAATTTTATCGCGGATGGCCTCATGCTGGTCCGAAACGATTAAAATGGTTTTCTCGTATGAGATACCTGAAAGCACAGCATCGATGACCTTTCCCATAACAAAAATGGTAATCCAGGAATAGAGCGGTATCCGCCAATCGCCGAATGCAATAAAGCCGACCAGCACAATCACTGAATCAACGCCCATCATCAACTGCCCAAGTGGAAGTTTGGTGTATCGGGCAATGATCATGGCAATGACATCGGAACCTCCTGAAGTTGCCTTCGACTTAAAAATCAGTCCAACTCCAACTCCAACCAAAGCGCCACCAAAAATGGAAGAAAGCAAAGGGTCGCTGTCAACAAGGGGTTTGTAACCTGAATAAAAGGAAAGCAGGTCAACAAAAACTGAAGTCAGGACAAAGCCCACCACTGTTTTGGTTCCGAACCTCGGTCCCAGCACCCTCGTGCCAATGATGGTGAGGGGGATATTGAAAGCGAGGGCTGTTAACCCTATAGGTAATCCATAAAGGTGGTGCAGAACAATCGAAATTCCATAGATGCCACCAGGCACAATTTTATAAGGTACAATAAAATAGACATACCCGACTGACACCAGGAAAGTTCCAATGACAATCAGGGTGTATGAAATAAACCATTTTCGGGTAAAAAGCTTCTCTTTTTGCAGGAAAGCCATCGTTTTTCAGCAGTTAGGAAATGTTTGTCAGCCTTGGCTAAACCGGATTACTCAGTAATTTTGTCGTGCAGCGACTTGAATCCTTCACCTAATATTTCATTGGCATCCATAACGGTAACAAATGCCTTTGGATCAACCTGGTGGATGTATTCTTCCAGGATGGCAAGTTCACGCCTGTTGAGAACTGTAAAGATAATGGTCTTGTCCGAATTGTTGAACATCCCTTTCCCGGGTATATAGGTGCCTCCCCGGTTAAGATCGTTGATGATCTTGTTCCGGATGAGTTCAAACTGGCTGGAAACAATAAAAAGGGTTTTATCATAGCTTACGCCCTGCATGGTAATGTCAATTACTTTTCCCGTTACAAAGATTACAATCCATGAATAGAGCGGAATATGCCAGTCTCTGAAAACGACCAGACCCAGGAGAACAATCACGGAATCAACATAAATCATCAATTGTCCGAGCGGAAGCCTTGTGTATCTGGCAATAATCATGGCAACGATATCAGACCCCCCCGAGGTGGCTTTAGATTTAAAGATAAGACCGAGTCCAAAACCTATGAGTACTCCGCCAAAAATGCTGGCCATCAGCACATCGTTGGCCAGGCCAAGATGATCTTTCTCGCCAACAATCATTGTCAGCATATCCATAAAGACTGAAGTAAGTATAAACCCGATCACGGTTTTTATACCAAAGCGGGGCCCAAGAACCCT
The DNA here is from genome assembly GCA_038325075.1 of Bacteroidales bacterium. GTDB lineage: Bacteria > Bacteroidota > Bacteroidia > Bacteroidales > Lentimicrobiaceae > Lentimicrobium. The sequence continues at coordinate 2,458 of JBBQIQ010000095.1, forward strand.
TACACCAATAATGGTGAGAGGGATATTTAAAACAAGGCCAAACAATCCGATCGGAATACCAGTGGGCCAGAAAGCAAACAATCCTTTTGTCAGTTGATGCACAACGATACCTATACCATAAACACCTCCCGGAACAATGTTGTACGGATTTATAAAGAACACGAAGCCTGCTGCCAGGATAAAAGACCCAATAATAATCAGGGTGTAAGAGATAAACCATTTTTTGGAAAAAAGCTGCTCGTTTTGTACAAAAGCCATGTTAAAATATTGTTAATGAGATAAATAGCAATAAATGAATTCACAATGCAAAGCTATAGAGATTTTCAGATAAAACCTTAACCCGGAGAAGAAATCGATACCTGAAATAGCATAACAATAGGGTAAATGTTCATAATCACTGCCCGGTTATATAATATCTATCGCTGATTTATGTCGGGGTTTACCAATGTTAATGCGGTGTGAGTGCAACGAAAAATCACTTAACCAAGGTTATTGATTTACCGGGTTATTATGCGATTTTTCTGTGAATCATTGAGGCTTTTCCAACAAAAACAAACTGAAACTGTTTTATAACCGCTAAAAAACTCCCATAAACCTTTTTTTATTTTTAGTTCTTACACAACCAAGGTAAATTGTTACCTTTGTGACGGGAAAACGATAAATAAAACAGCAGAAACAAAATAAATCAGGAATTTTAATGTTATTAGTTGTGCTTTACCCTGACTGACTTTACTGAAAGACTGAAACAGGTTGTCATAAAGTTCAGAACGGTTCGGCCTGATAGAATTCATACTGTAATGTTTGGTTTTCGTAGAACCCAAAAAATAATACGAGTTTTTACAACCCGCAATTAATGTTAAAGCGTTTACATCACTTAACAATTTTACTTGTTGTATGGTTGTTGCTGCCTGTAACAGTTATCGGACAGCAGGAGCCACAGGTAACTTTTAATATGTTCAACCACATGGCTGTTAATCCGGGTTATGCCGGATTACGCAATGCTATTTGTGTTACAGGAATTGTAAGGGAGCAATGGTTTGGTATTGAAGATGCAGAAGGCAACAAGGTTTCGCCGCAAACTTTTATCTTTTCAGGCGATTCACCTGTCAGAATACTAAGGGGTGGTGTATCAGCAACTGTAATGCAGGATAAAATCGGTTATTTTAAAGATGTTTACGTGAAACTCGGCTATGCTTACAACCGTCCGATGGGCGCAGGTGAATTGGGCATTGGTTTCAATGTTGGTTTCCTGAATAAATCGTTGGATTTTGGCAAACTGAAGCCTGTTGACGGGGGCGACCCCTTACTCACCGGCGGCAATGAAAGCACCATGTTTACCGATTTGGCATTGGGAGCATTCTATCTGGAGCCTGACGGTCTTTATATTGGACTATCGGCCACACAGTTGCTCGAAGGAACACGCCGGCTCGGAACCAGCAGCACAAGTACAGAATTCAAATTGCGCAGACATTATTATGCAACAGCCGGGTATGAAATATCATGGATCAGAAATCCGGCTTATGTATTTATTCCCGGTGTTTTTGCAAAATACGATGGCACAACAATTCAAATAGACCTGAACGCCAGACTTGAATACAACCGGAAATTCTGGGGCGGACTAACTTATCGTTTTCAGGAAACAACCGCAGTTATGGTTGGTTTCTATATGAAAGATATAAGCTTCGGGTATGCTTACGACATTCCATTATCAAAAATCGGTGGCGCCGGGAGCCACGAAGTAATGCTCCGTTATTGCTTTAAATTAGAACTTGAAAAAGCAAAAAGGAGTTACAGAAACACCAGGTTCTTGTAAAAGAAATTTGGATGGAATAATTATATTGCTATTTTTGTCGGTTCAAAAAATCGGGTGAATCTATAATAAAGCGATGGTCAAACCGTTATTTGCATTAAAATCAGTTACAAACATGAAAAAACTATTTAACTACATTATCGCTGCCCTTATCCTGAGTAGTTGTGGAAACTCAGGGAATGGTGAACTTGTAGGTGTTTCAAAGCGAGAGAAGTTTTACCAGCCCGATCCGTTTGGCATGGCATACATCCCTATGGGAAGTTTTACCATGGGTGTTGGCGATCAGGATGTGCCTTATGCGCATATCAACGATCCCCGTACTGTGTCTGTCAGCGCTTTCTACATGGATGAAACTGAGATAACCAACAATGAATATCGTCAGTTCGTATTCTGGGTCAGGGATTCTATTGCCCGCAGGAAATTGGGCGATGTAAAACCGGAAGATTACCTGATTGAAGAAAATAAAAAGACCGGTGAAACGTATGACCCACCATTTCTCAACTGGAAAACTGACCTGAAATGGAATGGTGAGGAAGAACGTGAGGCACTCGCCGACATGTTTTTGCCTGAGCATGAACGTTATTTCCGCCGTAAGGAAATCGACACCAGAAAGCTTTTCTACGAATATTACTGGGTTGACTTCAAAGCTGCTGCCGGAAAAGATTTTTCGGCCGGAGATCCGGTGAATGCCGGTCTTGCCAATCGTCCACAGGGTTTGAAAGATCGTTCACTCTATGTCCGCAAAGAAGTTATCAATGTTTATCCCGATACCCTCGCCTGGATTCATGATTATGCTTATGCATACAACGATCCGATGACCGAGCGCTATTTCTGGCACCCGGCTTATGACAATTATCCGGTAGTGGGCGTCAACTGGAAACAGGCAAAAGCTTTCAGCATCTGGCGTACCGAATTATTACGCGCTTACCTCAACAGTAAAGGCAATGCCGTTGTCAACGAATTCAGGCTTCCGACCGAAGCCGAGTGGGAATGGGCTGCCCGTGGTGGCAATTCATTCAGCCCATATCCCTGGGGCGGACCATACACCCGGAATGAAAAAGGCTGTTTCTTAGCCAATTTCAAACCCCTTCGTGGCAATTATGTCGATGATGGTGGCCTTACCCCGGTTATTGTAGCCCACTATCCTGCCAATGATTTTGGATTGTACGATATGGCCGGCAACGTAGCTGAATGGACCAACGATGCTTTCGACGAATCATCCTACAACTTTACCTGGGATATGAACCCTGCGTACAATTACAACGCCAAAGACAGCGATCCACCTGCACTTAAAAGAAAAGTGGTTCGTGGCGGCTCATGGAAAGATATCTCCTATTATCTTCAGGTTAATTCCCGTGCTTATGAGTTTCAGGATACTTCCAAGTCATACATTGGCTTCCGCTGTGTTCAGAATTACATGGGTCGGCAGAAAGATGATAATCCTGCACGCGCATCAAAAATCTACAATTAAAAAGGAGTTACTTTCCTGATATTTCCTGATCAACATTCAGATAAACTGATTTTAAACAAACAATAAATCAACAAATTAACACGCTACAATCATGGGATTGAATAATTTAGTCAGAGGACGGGGGTTTAGAAACTTCATGGCAAAACTCTATGGATGGGGAGCAGCCATAGTAATTCTGGGAGCACTTTTCAAAATTAATCACTATCCATATGCCAACGAAATGCTTATCGTAGGTTTGGGTACTGAGGCCCTGATCTTCTTCTTTTCAGCATTCGAACCGCCGCATGTTGAACCGGACTGGAGTCTTGTGTATCCGGAATTTGCCGGACTATATCACGGTGGTGAATCAGCCAAGGGTCCCAAAGGTAAAACTCCTACCCAGGAGTTAGATGGGATGCTCGAGAAAGCAAAGATTGGCCCCGATCTGATACAGAGTTTAGGCAACGGTTTAAGAACGCTGAGTGAGAATGCCGGTAAAATGGCGGATATGTCAAGTGCAGCCGTTGCAACCAACGATTATACCCGTAACCTTACCAATGCTTCCAAAATGGTTAACGATTTGTCCTTAAATGTTGCAAAGGCAGCCGAATCAACTGCCCAACTGACCGGAACTTATCAGCAGTCGGCACAGGCATTGGCAAAATCAATCGAGAAATTCGATTTTTCGGGTCTTGACAACAAAGCCTACAGCGATCAACTGCAAAAGATATCCAGCAATCTTGCTGCGCTGAATGCAGTGTATGAACTTCAATTGAAGAGTTCTAACACCCATGTGGAAGATACCAACAAGATGCACAATTCCATCAACCAATACGTGAGTAACATCAACGAATCAAGCCTGGAGATGAACCGCTACAAGCAGGAACTCGACACTCTTACCAAAAAGGTTTCCGCGCTTAACAACGTTTACGGCAACATGCTTGCTGCAATGAACGTTAAATAGGGCTGGTTTATTAACGGATTTTCTAACAATACTTATTAAATATTAATTATGGCTGGATACAAGGAGACACCGCGACAAAAAATGATCGCGATGATGTACCTGGTGTTGACTGCGCTACTGGCTTTGAACGTTTCTGTTGAAATCATTGAGGCTTTTGTGATTGTAAACAAAAGTATTGAGGGGACCAATGTCAACCTCAAATCAAAAAATGATGAAACTTATGCACGTTTTGAGCAACAGAACCAGTTAAATCAAGCAAAAGTTGGCCCTTTCTGGGAAAAAGCAATAGAAGCAAAGAAGCTTTCGGATGAACTTATAGTTTTTATCGAAGAGACAAAATTTGAAGTTATTTCCAAATCAGAAAAAATCACCATTGAGCAGGCTCGTACAATAGAACTCAGGGATATTGAAGCCAAAGATAAATATGATGAATCTACCAATTATTTTATTGGGAATTCTCAGGATGGATCAAAGGGTAAGTCCCGCGAGCTGAAGGATCGTATCGAACTCTTCAAAAAGGATATTGTAAGCCAACTTGACGTAAAGGACCGTACTTCCATTAAACTGGGGCTTGACACCCAGGGCCCTTTCCGGGATGCAAGCGGAGCCAAGCAAAATTGGGAAATGCATAATTTCTACCACATTATCCTGGCGGCCAATGTTACTTTTCTGAACAAACTTATTGCTGATGTGCGCACGGTTGAAGGAGATGTTGTTACAAAGCTCCTGAACTCTGTTACATCAAAAGACTTTAAATTCGATGTTTTGAATGCGAAGGTTATTCCAAACTCAAAACTTGTTTTCAAAGGGGATACGTATGAGGCTGAAATTATGGTTGCTGCCATAGATTCAAAGCAGGACCCGGAAGTAATCATTGGTGGCCGGAAACTCCCGACTGAAAATGGAGTGGCTAAATACTCTGTTTCGGCCGGAGCAACTGGTTTACAAAAATACAGCGGTTCCATTAAGGTAAAAGATCCGGAAGGTAATCTGAAAAATTACGATTTTGAGGAGGAGTATTTCGTTATGAGCCCTTCATTGACCGTAGCCCCTACAAAAATGAACGTTTTCTATGCCAATGTAGATAACCCGGTGTCTATTTCAGCTTCAGGTATTCCTGAATCGCAGATTTCAGCCGATATCACCACTGGTACTATTAAGCGTGCTGCCGACGGTAAAACATGGGTAGTGAGGGTTCCGCTCGGACAAAAGGCTGTTGTTACCGTAAAGCACAATGATGGGAAAACCTCGCGTAATATGGGTAACGCTGAATTCCGGATAAAACGGGTGCCTGATCCAAAAGCTTTTATCGCCAATACCGATGGAGGCCCTGTTCAGAAAAGCATGTTACTGGCCTCAAGGGCAATTATCCCTAAAATGCCTGAAGACTTTGACTTTGACCTCACTTTCGAGATCGTTTCATTCACCTTTGTGGGTGTGCGCGGTGGTGATACTTACGAGCGTCCGGGTACAGGAAACAGGCTGACCGAGGAAATGCAGACTTTCATCTCAAACAGCAAACGTGGTCAGCGTATCTGGCTCGAAAACATTATGGCCAAAGGCCCTGATGGTAACCGTAAACTTGGCACCATCAGTATAATTGTGCAATAATTGTTCTTTATATTACGTTCTTAAATTCCTGACGGGAGGTTCTTTTTTGGATCGCCGGTTTGGATATACAATAAGTTGAATTTGTCCGGGATTCCGGGGCTTCCAAAGTTAAAACTCAGCAGCTTTTTTAAGTTTTCTGGAAATAAATAAATTAAAGGATGAAAAAAGTATTTGGTTTTCTGGCTCTAATTCTGTTGATAGCCGGGTTTGCAAAAACAGGTATTTCACAAGTGCTCGACAGCCCTCCCCGCGATGGTATTTACGATAAAAAAGTAACCATTGAGAAAAAGCCCATTACCTACCCGTGGGTTCGTGAAGCCGATGTTGTATGGAGCAAACGGATTTGGCGTGTAATTGACCTGCGCGAAAAAATGAACCAGGCATTCTACTACCCTGAAGTTCCGCATAATGATCTGCGCAGCCTCATGCAGGTTACGATGGACGCGCTGAAAGAAGGCACCATCACTGCCTACGATGCCTCCTCAACCACTGATGAATTCCTCGTGCCCCTTACTTACCAGGAGATCATGAACCGGCTTGAGCGGACCGATTCTGTGCCTATGCAGAAGCCCTATCCTCCGTATGATTGGTATGATACTGTTATTTCGGTGAAATTCAATCCATCTGATGTAAAAAGGTTCAGGATTAAGGAAGATTGGTTCTTTGATAAACAAAGGTCAGTTATGGAAGTCCGCATTTTGGGTATATGCCCTGTACGCGATAACTTCGATGAAAAAGGCCTGTTCCGTGCGTACGATCCCCTCTTCTGGATTTATTTCCCCGAAGCCCGGCCAGTATTTGCCAAAGCCGAAGTTTTTAACAGGAACAACAGTGCTTCGCGCAAAACTTATGATGACATCTTCTGGAAACGAATGTTTACCAGCTATGTATATAAAGAGGATAACGTTTACGACCGCCGTATCTCTGATTATGCTACCGGAATTGATGCCCTGATGGAAGCAGAACGTGTAAAGAACGATCTGTTTACCTTCGAGCATAACCTCTGGGAATTTTAAAAATACCTGAAATTTTTATTGAACGCCTGGTTTAACTGACCGGGCGTTTTATTTTTATAGTAACAGTGCTTAATTGTATATTTGTCACCAAAGGCAACTTTTTTACAAATGGTGCAGCATATCCTTGATACGCCTATTGAATACCTGAAGGGCATCGGGCCTGTAAGGGCTGATATGTTGCGCAAAGAGATAGATGTCAGCACTTTCGGCGATCTGCTTCATTATTATCCTTTCCGCTATGTTGACCGGAGTAAATTTTATACGGTTCGCGAAATTGATTCCGATGCTGCCTGGGTACAACTCAAAGGAAAGGTAACTGCAATCCAGACCATTGGTGCCGGCCGTACAGCCCGGTTGGCGATGACTTTCAGGGACCAGACCGGTGAAACTGAACTTGTCTGGTTTCAGGGTGTAAAATGGATCAGAGAAAAAGTTGTCGCTGGTCGGGAGTATATTATTTTCGGTAAGCCAAACCTGTTTAATGGCCGCTTCAACTTTACACATCCCGATATTGAACCCGCCGATGAGGAGATGTTGTTGCAGAATGAACCCCTTCAGCCCTATTATTCTACTTCCGAGAAACTGAAGAGTAGGGGTTTTACACCCAGAAACTTCGTCAGGATCATGCGGACACTGCTTGCCCAGGTTCAGCAGTCCATTCCCGAAACACTCAGCCAATCACTTTTGCTGGCAACGAAACTGATGCCGGAAGCTGATGCACTGATAAATATCCACTTCCCACGTGATCCTCAGGCACTGGCAAAAGCCCAGGAACGTATTAAGTTCGATGAGCTCTTTTTTATCCAGTTGCAATTGCTCCGCCTGAAGTATGTGCGGATGGAGAAGGTTAAAGGCAGGGTATTCGGGCATATCGGCGAATACTTCAACGACTTTTATCATAAAAACCTGCCTTTCGAATTGACCGGTGCCCAGAAAAAGGTGGTCAAAGAAATCAGGGCCGACCTTGGCAGCGGAAAGCAAATGAACCGTCTGCTGCAGGGGGATGTTGGAAGCGGGAAAACCCTGGTTGCACTGATGGCTATGCTTATCGCCCTTGACAATGGCTGCCAGGCCTGTTTGATGGCTCCGACAGAAATCCTTGCAAATCAGCACTATAAAACAACCAGTCGCATGCTTTCCGGTTTGCCGGTGGAAGTTTCCTTACTCACCGGTTCAACAAAAAAGGCAGCGAGAAAAGTACTTCATGAAAAGCTGCAGCAGGGGAGTCTTCATATACTGATCGGCACCCATGCTCTGATAGAGGATACCGTTCAGTTTAGCAATCTCGGGTTAGTAGTGATTGATGAGCAGCACCGGTTTGGCGTGGCTCAGCGTGCCCGCCTATGGGAAAAGAGCGAAGTGCCGCCACATGTGCTTGTAATGACTGCAACGCCCATCCCACGTACGCTGGCTATGACCCTTTACGGAGATCTCGACATTTCTGTTATTGACGAACTGCCACCCGGACGAAAACCTGTGAAAACCTACCATTCCTACGAAAAGGACCGGCTTAAGGTTTTTAGGTTTATGAAAGAACAAATAGAACAAGGGCGTCAGATTTATGTGGTGTATCCCATCATCAATGAATCTGACAAACTTGACCTGCAGCCGCTGATGGATGGCCTTGATACGGTTTCACGCTATTTTCCGCTGCCCGAATATCAGATCAGCATTGTACACGGTCAACTGAAATCTGTCGAAAAGGAGAGTGAAATGAAACGCTTTCTCGAAAAGAAAACCCAGATTATGGTGGCAACTACCGTAATAGAAGTCGGCGTTGATATCCCCAACGCTTCCGTGATGGTGATTGAGAATGCCGAGCGCTTCGGGCTGTCGCAACTACACCAGCTCCGTGGCAGGGTGGGCCGGGGTGCCGATCAGTCGCACTGCATCCTGATGAGCAGCTACAAACTGACCTCTGATGGCCGGAAACGGCTCGAAACCATGGTAAGAACCACCGATGGGTTTGAAATTGCCGAAGTTGACCTGCACCTCCGTGGCCCCGGCGATCTGCAGGGAACACAGCAAAGCGGACTGGTCGGGCTTAAGTTGGCCAGCCTGGTCAAGGATGAGAAAATATTAAAAATCGCCCGGGAATTTGCCCACCGCACCCTGTCTGACGACCCTCACCTTGAGAAACCCGAAAACCAGCCTATGGCAAAGCATCTGCAAAGGAGTGAATTTGACTGGGGGAAGATTAGCTGAGTACCGATATTGGCAGAATGCCTGCCTGAAAGCATGTAGGCTGGGGAGGTTTCTGAGTGATGGCCGGGGGACGCACCCCATCAGTCCATACAGGTGGGCCTTCTACCCGGTCAGCTACCGGCTTTTTCCTTATTTTCAATAAAATTCTTTAGTTCTTAAATGCTTATCTATGTATTTTATTTGTTTCTGAGGGATATCTGATTCAGCGGCTATCCGTGGCCATTGGTTCACCGCAGATACAACTTCTTCTAAAATTGAATTTGATTTTTTAATTCCATATTTTTTCGCAAAATCAATTAAATCTTCTTTCGTGAAATTATCGAACTTCCCATTGATTGATGATTGATGCTCATGAGTCCATGTTCCGCCCGGACTATATGAAAAACTAACGTCATAAGCCGGGGAAATTTGCCAGTTTCCTTCTTTATTCATCAGGAATGAGAAATTCTTTACATGATCGTCATGATTTCTGGCAACAACATTAAATAACATCCGTCTGTATTGCTGTTCAAGTTGTTTATATGGAAGTTGAAGTCTTTTCATTACCCTGAACAAAGTCTCATAATTGCTTGCTTTATGAATTTTATAATCTATACCTGCTATGGCTGCGAATGTTTGCATATGAATTTTCTCACCATTATCCGTGCGATCAAATCGTTTTGTTAAAAAGTGAAATCTGTTGTTTTCTTCATGCAAAGTACTTTCTGAGATTTCTATACCAGCTTGTTTGGCTAATTTATAATAAGCAAATTCTATTTTACCCAATCCTTCACCTTCTCCCAGGCTTTGTTCATTTACCCCGTCAATTTTCAGTAACCAATACGAATAGCCTTTGGGTTGCATAATGTCCCCTGGCCTTATTTCTGTAATTTTTTGATCTGAATCCCTTTTAATGGCAATCAGGGCTTTTGCTCTTGCGCCTCCCACGGAAGTGCCAATTCTTAATATTTCAGTGAGACTATCTTTGTTCAAATCAGGATAGATAGTTTCTTTTTTACTTTTTAAAACACTTTTGGCTACTTCATATATTTCGCTGATATCTAAAAGGTTGTCATCATTTTCTCTGTGATTGGCTGGTATATACTCCAATGCTCCCATTCCTCTTTTGCCGATATATGTTAATCTGTCAACCGGGTTAATGCTGTCAATGGACAATTTCCTTTGTTTTAGCCATTCTTTCATCATAACATTGCCAAAATCATCCGGCATTGAATCAGACAATAAATAGGGCAAGTTGTGAAAGTTGAGGTGGTTTCTGTTCGTTTCAAAAATTCTCTCTTCTGTAGGCATTATAATCGGAGAAGGTTCTATGGTGTGAATGATTTCACTGCTATACTGAAAGGTTGAACTGCCCCTTTTGTCATTCCATTCTGCCGTTCCAAGTAGTTTGTCAAACAACCATACTTCAACTATCATAATTATTTTATTTTTTTAGATGCACGTTGTCGTTCTGATTTTAATTTCGCTTTTTCAAATTTCAATTTAAGTTCAAGGTTTTCGCCAACACTGAACACTGATTCAAAATCCTTTATCCGGTTTAATCTCATTAAAATCCTTATCAGACTCTCAACGGTTGTAGATTTTCCCTGTTCTATCAAACTAATTGTTGAAACACTGAGCCCAACTTCTTCGCTCAACTCTTTCTGAGTAAGGTTGTGCCGGAGCCTTATTTTTTTTAATCTTTTGCCTATCTCTGCCAAAATTTCCTGTTCTGTCGAAAACAACCAATTGTCCATTTTAACTAAGTATTAAAATATTAGTAGATAACGGCTCAAAATTAATACAAATACTAAAAGATTACAAGTTATTAATGAAATCATTCACTTTTTAACTATTAAAAAATAAGTAGTTAAAAGCTAAAACAACACATAACAATTAATATATTACAACTTAAGTAATGAAATTGTTTTTAGGCTTCTGACTAAGTTTTTCCATGTTACTGAAAAGCAATGGATAATAATTCCGGTTTCATCGGGTGCTATTGCAAATCTGCCGATTAATATCTTCATTTTCAGCACCTTACTTTTTCTTTTCTGATTAGGAAATTCAATGGATCTGATCAAAAGCCGGAACAGCAAGGAATTGGTCTTTTGCCGGATTGTCTTCGAAGGAATGATTGAATTGCAGTTGTACTGGCCATTTTTGTCAATTGTTTACAAGGTAATAGCTGGTTCCTCATTTATCCTTAATTTTGCCCTTCCTAAAATCAATCGAATGAAGATTTCATACAACTGGCTGCGCGATTACATTGATACAAACCTTAGTGTGGAAGAGATTTCACATCTGCTCACCGATATTGGCCTTGAAGTAGAAGCGGTAGAGGAGTTTGAATCCCTGAAAGGTGGCTTAAAAGGGGTGGTCACCGGTGAAGTAAAGACCTGCATGCGCCACCCGAATGCTGATAAGCTCAGTGTCACTACCGTGGATGTGGGTGGCCCTGAATTACTAAGCATTGTTTGTGGTGCGCCCAACGTAGCTGCCGGCCAGAAAGTAGTGGTAGCCACCATTGGAACTATGATTTATAAAGGCGACGAGTCGTTTGAAATCAAAAAGTCGAAGATACGGGGCGAATTGTCCGAAGGGATGATTTGTGCCGAAGATGAACTGGGGCTGGGTAATGCCCATGATGGAATTATGGTGTTGCCTGAAGATGTGTCCATTGGAATTCCGGCATCTGAATTTTTCGGCATAACGAATGATCTCGTTTTTGAGATTGGTTTGACCCCTAACCACGCTGACGCCGCCTCGCATTTGGGAGTAGCGCGCGATCTGGCTGCAGCCATTTCAGCACGTGGGCTTGAAAACAATCCAGCCACGGTGAAGAGGCCTGATGTTTCTGGTTTTAAGTCGGATAACAATGATTTGCCAATCAAAGTTCTTGTAGAAGACGCAGAAGCCTGCCCCCGGTATTCCGGCCTCACCGTTTCGGGGATTAAAGTCGGCCCATCACCAACGTGGCTTGCCGACCGCCTGAAAGCCATCGGTGTGCGCCCTATTAACAATGTGGTGGACATCACCAATTATATATTGTTTGAATTCGGGCAACCCCTGCATGCCTTTGATGCAGCCGCCATTACAGGCAACATTGTTGTGGTTAAGAAACTTGCTGAAGGTACGCCATTTGTTACGCTTGACAATGTGGAACGCAAACTGGGTGCCGGCGATCTGATGATCTGCAATTCCGGTGAACCCATGTGTATTGCCGGTGTTTTTGGCGGAACCAAATCCGGCGTAACCGAATCAACTACCGCGGTATTTCTTGAGAGTGCTTATTTCAACCCGGTTTCGGTGCGTAAAACCTCGAAACTGCACACCCTCAAAACCGATGCTTCTTTCCGTTTTGAGCGCGGAACCGATCCTGAAATTACGGTTGTCGCGCTCAAGAGGGCAGCCATGCTTATAAAAGAGATTTGTGGCGGCACTATTTCATCAGATGTGGTGGATGTTTATCCGGCACCGGCTCAGCATAAAAGGATCAATCTTGACTATTCCTATGTGAACCGTTTTGTCGGACAGGACATACCTGCCGATGATATAAAAGTCATCCTGAAAGGACTTGAAATTAAGGTTCTGGAAGAATCAGCCACCGGACTTGAACTTGAAATTCCGCCGTTTAAGGTGGATGTTACCGGTATTGCCGATGTAATTGAAGAAATTCTACGCATTTACGGCTACAATAAGATTGATGCCGGCGAAAAGCTTAATTCGAGTATTTCGTATCATCAGCGGCCCGACCGTGAGAAACTACAGAACCTGGTTGCCGATTACCTCAGCAGCAATGGGTTCAATGAGATCCTTACCAATTCGCTCAGCAGTTCGGCGTATTACGAAGGCGGAACATGGTTTGATCCGGCAAAATGCGTGAAAATATTAAATCCGCTTTCGCGGGAACTGGATGTAATGCGGCAGACGTTACTTTTCAGTGGACTTGAATCGGTTGCCTATAACCTGAACCGCAGGCAATTGAGCTTGAAACTATTTGAATTTGGCTTCGTGTATGAGTTGAGCGGGGCCAATGTTAAGGGCAATGTTGAAAAAAACTTCAGGGAGCAAAAACTCTTGTCAATGTTTGTAACGGGCCAGGCTTCACCTGAAAGCTGGTATAAGGCCGACAGCAAGACGGATTTTTATCAGTTACGGTCCTTTGTTACCGGTGCCCTGAAAAAGACTGGTCTTGAACTCAACCGGCTGCAGACCGCTGAAAATCTGCCATCCTTTTTTGCCGATGGCGCTGTTTATCAGTTAAACGGAAAAGCGATTTATTGCATCGGCCGCCTGAACGACAAGCTGCTGAAGCAATTCGCGATCGGGCAACCGGTATTTTATGCCGGGATTCATTGGGATAATCTGGTTCAGGCGATCAAAAGCCATACAGTTACTTATCGTGAGGTATCGAAATTCCCCGA
>JBBQIQ010000096.1:0-15898 GCA_038325075.1 Bacteroidales bacterium
CCAAAGGCTTTTGGAGGAAGAAAAAAGTTTGATGTACATGCCATAATCAATCTGCTGGACAATAAAGTAAGCAGTACCATTGCAGCCTCGCCCCAGATTGCGCAAATAAATGAAATGCTTATAGAAGGAGTAAAAAACGCCCGGGTTCAGAGCTTTATCAATCTCCCTAAGGTAAAGACCGATAAGTCTCTCTTCACAGCCGATGAGTTTTTTGAGTATCCTGATGATAAAAACAGCGACGGAAATATCTTTAAACAGTCGGAACTGGATATTCTGATGGCTTCGTTGGGGAAACAGGAACTCCGGAACCGGAAACAGATTGAATACCTGGCCGGGGCTAAACAATCGCCGGATCATAAAATCCGCTTTACCCTGAAGCCCATATTCGGATTTGTTTTTATGGTTGAAGGTGTGACCATGAACCATTTTTGCTGGGAATTGCTCAACAGCCACGCTACCTATCTCTGGTCGTTCAGTAAAGCCGGCAGCCTGTCTGAACAACAGTATGCACGGGTTGAACGTACTATAACAGCCATTAGGGAAACCGGCCGCGAACATTATAAGAACTCATACCACCATCTGCCCCCGGAACCGGATATGCTTTTTTCGGTAATCCGCCACGACGGTACGGGCTCAGCGATGGTTGACGGTTTCCCCGGATGGAAGCACCGGTTGCAAGAGAGATTGGTGTAGTCAAGTCTAAAGTAAAAAGTAAAAAGTAAAAAGTAAAAAGTTGAAATCCAATTAAGGAACGGAGATGAATCACACTCATTTTACTTTAAACGCGTCTTTCCGGTTCTTATTTAAGGACAGGGAGCAGGCGGAGCCTGCCAAAATATTCCGACGCTGGCAGAGCCACCGCCGACCGGGGTCAAGTAAAAAGTAAAAAATCTAAAGTAAAAAGTTGAAAACCAAATAAGTAGTAGGATTTTCATTTCATTGAAAGCGATATTTTATACCTGACATCAAAAGTGTAAAGTTTCTTATTACTTTTCGGTTGCTGTGACCATTTGTGTTAAATCAGGCTTTATGAAAATCAACATAATTGTATTGTTATTGGCATTCTTATCCGTTTTTCTTTGCGGATATGGGCAAAAATCCAATGATCCGGTTGGCAGTAGTAATGAAGTTTACTTTGCCTTTAAAGTTGGTTCAAAAGCAGAACTGAAATCCATTTCGCGACAGATTTCTATTGATAATTTCAGGAATGACACTGTCTGGGCTTATGCCAACCGGCAGCAATTTGAGCGGTTTTCGGCTTCTGGTTACAACATCCGGTTTCTTCCTCACCCTGGCGATGGCCCGGGTGTTGTGATGCGCGATCAAATTGAACTGAAAAGAGGCACGCGGACCAACTGGAATTTTTATCCCACTTATCCGGCTTATGAAACTCTAATGGCTGATTTTCAGGCCATGTACCCGGATCTATGCCAGATTCAAACCATTACGACTTTACCCAGCGGCAGGAAAATTCTTGTAGCTAAAATTTCGGATAACGTTGCCACCGATGAAGCTGAGCCTGAATTTCTTTATACTTCATCCATGCATGGAGATGAAACAACCGGCTATGTACTTATGCTTCAATTAATTGAATACCTGCTTCAGAACTATGGCACCAACCAGGAGGCGACCGATCTGGTTAACAACATGGAGATTTACATTAACCCGCTGGCCAATCCCGATGGCACCTATTACGGGGGCAATAATTCAGTTAGCGGCGCCAGGCGGTATAACATTAATGGCGTTGACCTGAACCGCAACTATCCCGATCCTGAAGACGGTGACCACCCTGATGGAAACGCCTGGCAACCCGAAACGGTAGCCTTTATGAATTTTGCTTCGCAGCGTGATTTTGTGGCTGCAGCCAATTTTCATGGCGGCGCAGAGGTTGTCAACTATCCCTGGGACACCTGGGTAACCCGCTCTGCCGACGACAACTGGTGGCAGTTTGTAAGCCGCGAATATGCTGATACCGTTCATCTGCACGCCCCCGCAACTTATATGGATTTCCTGGACAATGGAATTACCAATGGTTACGACTGGTACGAAGTGGCCGGCGGCCGGCAGGATTACGTGAATTATTTCCACCATTGCCGCGAATTCACTATTGAGATTTCCAACACAAAACTTTTGCCCGCGGCTCAACTTCCGGCCCACTGGAATTATAATCACCGGTCGCTGATTTTGTATATGAAACAGGCCACCTATGGTTTCCGGGGGTTGATTACCGACCAGTCAACCGGTACGCCGGTGAATGCAAAGATTACCTTAACCGGCCACGACAACAACAATTCAGAAGTTTTTGCCACAACGCTGCACGGCGATTATTACCGTCCTGCAAAAGCCGGAACCTATACTGTTGAGGTTTCAGCGCCCTGTTACATTACCCAAACCTTTTCCAATCTGACGATTTCCGATTACAACGCACTCCCGCTGAATGTGCAGTTGGAGCCTTCGGCGGGCGTCACTACCAATGCTGTTACTTCGGTTACCGCAAATACAGCCGTTTCGGGCGGTGAGGTTATTTGCGAAGGATCATCCCCCATTTCAGTCAGAGGCGTGTGCTGGAGTTCAACTTCAAATCCGTCACTTTCTGATCCACATACAACTGATGGCTCAGGAACAGGGGCATTTGTCAGTTATATTTCAGGATTGTCGGCCAGTTCCACCTATTACATTAGGGCTTATGCAACCAATGCAGAGGGAAATGTGTATGGAGAAGACGTTCAGTTTACAACCAGTTGTGGCTCCGCATCCTTACCATTCACCGAAAACTTTAACGGAACAATATTCCCGGATTGCTGGTCAACGAGCGTTACCGGTTCGGGGGTAAACCCTAACTGGACTGTTTCAAACACCACATATGCAGGAGGAAGTCCACGCGAAATGCATTCTGTCTGGCAAAATCAAAATCCTGCAAGCACAAGGCTGGTAACCCCTCCGCTGAACACAACCGGACAAACCCAATTGAATCTTTCGTTCAGGCACATGCTTGATGCTTACGGAACAGGGGCAACATTGAAGGTTCAGTCATCATCCGATGGTATAAACTGGATCGATGAAGCCTGGTCGGTTCCCACCACTGCCGCAAACATTCCGGCCAGTATTGTCAATACAACCATAGCCAGTAACCTCAACACTACAACCACTTATATCGCATTTACGGTAACGGGGAATCTTTACCAATACGACCACTGGTATATCGATGAAGTTTCGGTTACCGGAACATTTGTGCCAACACTTGCAGTTACCCCATCTACCCAGAATGTCGGAGCACCGGCAGGTTCAGCGGTTTATACGGTTGAATCCAATTCGGAATGGACTGCTTCATCTGATCAGTCCTGGTGTGTCGTTACCCCTTCCGGGAACGGCAATGGACCAATAACGGCTGTTTATGAGGAGAATTCGTCAGCATCACCGGGGGTGGCCTTTATAACTGTTACGGTTGCTGGTCTGAATCCGGTAATTGTTTCGCTTTCGAAGGAAGGTGTTCAGGAAAGGCTTCTTAATCTGGTCCTTTACATTGAAGGCTTGTTTAATGGTTCGGGAATGAATAAAACACAAAATGAGAACGGTGATCAGTTCCCTGATGATATTGCTGATGAAATTGCGGTTGAGCTTCACCACGCTGATGCACCTTATGCCATTGCCGCCGGGACCTATACCGTTGGCGTTCACACCAATGGCACAGCGCAATTAAGTATTCCGGCTTCGTTCGACGCCGGTTATTATATTGTTATCAGGCACCGCAACAGCATTGAAACATGGAGCAATGCCCCCGTTTCTTTCAGTGGTTCAACGGTGAGCTATAATTTTACCGATGCCGCTTCGCGCGCCTATGGTAACAATCTGAAAGCCATTGCGGGCAGTTTCGTCATTTACAGCGGGGACGTTAACCAGGATGGCGTGGTGGATTCGGCCGATATGACTCCGGTTGACAATGATGCCGCCTTGTATTTGTCAGGTTATTTGGCCACTGATGTGAATGGGGACGGAATTATTGACACCGCAGATATGATCCTCCCCGATAATAATTCTGCGTCATATATCGGTGTGATTGCGCCCTGACATTGTTTCACAATAAAAAGCAAAGCCGGTAAGGAACATTCTTCACCGGCTTTGCATTCAGGGGTTTCAATTTCCCCAATCGTACTATTTCAGCACCACCTTCAGCATTTCTTCCGCCTCATTATACGCCCTGACAATTGTCTCAGCAGCCTCCCCGCCAATCATTCCTGCAAAAGCAGGGGCGTTCATGCGCGAAATATATGTTTTACCATCTGCCTTTTCGTAAACCGAAACCCGGCAAGGAAGCATAGGGGATACATCCCGGTATTCATCCTTCGACAAAATATTAAATGCATGGCCTGGGTTGCAGAGTTCAATTACCTTGACAGGTAAAACCTCTTTGCCGTTTTTCTTCATTGTTTCCTGCAAGTCATGGGTCATGGTGACTTTCCAGCCCTGTTCGACAATGGTTTTTGACAATAATTCAACGGTTTCGGCAAAGCCATATCGGCTTTCGTTTTCAATCATTACTGCAGGTTTTTCCATATTTGATTTCTGTGCTGTTGAAAAAAGGCTGGTTGTTATTAAAATAACTGACATCAGGAGTCTTGTTTTCATAGTTTTCAATGTTTAAAATTTATTAGAATCAGGCATGCTTAGCAACCTGTTTTATTAGAAAATCTTTCGGCTTGACCCCAACAAAACGGTCAACCTCTTTGCCATTTTTAAAAAGAATAAGCGTTGGAATTCCCCTTACACCCTGCTGCTGAGAAATTGACTGAAAATGGTCAACATTCAGTTTGGCAACCGAGGCCTTGAAGTTTTCGTCTTCTGCAAGTTCATTCAATACGGGGCCCATAACCTTACATGGCATGCACCAATCAGCCCAGAAATCGACCATTACCAGGCCTTTTTTGGTCTGGGTCTGGAAATTCTTGTCGGTGAGGGTAAGTATTTTTTCACTTTCGGGAACGGCAGCCATGTTTTTCATCTTTCGGAAAGAGTAAAACATATAGGCTCCGAATAAAGCAAGCAAAACAAGGGCAACAATAATTCCGGTTGACATATCAGTGGGTTAAGGATTCTTTTAATTGTTTGGTTTTTTGCTGATGAATGTAATTGGAAGCCGCCAATGCAGCAATCGTGGCATCGCCAACCGCAGTGGTAACCTGCCGGTAGCGTTTTACAATGGAATCGCCGGCAGCAAAAACGCCCGATACGCTGGTCAGCATATCGTTGTCAACAATGATTTCGTTCGATTGATTCATATTGACCAGGCCCTTCAGAAATTCGGTATTGGGAACATAACCAATGAAGATAAACACCCCATCGGTCCGGAAGTTTTGCACGTCGCCGGTTTTAAGGTTTTTAATATCTACGCCTGACAACTTATCATCTCCCTTAAACCTTATGATGGACGATTGCATCATAAAGTGAATTTTTGGATTGGCTTTTGCCTCCTCTACCGCGTATTCAAAGGCCTGGAAATTATCAAACTGGTGCACGATGGTTACTTTGGTCGCGTATTTTGTAAGCGAAACCGCTTCTTCGAGGGCTGAGTTTCCACCACCAACCACAACGATTTCCTTCCCGGTAAAAAAGTCTCCATCGCAGGTAGCGCAATAGGAAATGCCCTGCCCCTTAAATTGGGCTTCACCAGGCATATTCAGTGTCCGTGAGCGGCCGCCGGGTGTGAGGATTATTGAATCAGCGGTGTAGGTTAGTCCATCTGAAAGGGTTACTTCTTTGATTTCGCCTTCAAGGTTCAGGTTTTCGACAGAAGTATTGCTTTTGATCACACAACCAAAATTTTTAGCCTGCTTTTTCATGATGTTCGAAAGCTGGTAGCCCGAGATGCTTTCGACACCCGGATAATTGGCTATTTCATGCGTAAGAACCATCTGTCCGCCAGGCATACCATCGCTCACGATCAGGGTGCTTAAGCGGGCGCGGGAGAGGTAGATGCCGGCAGTTAGTCCTGCCGGCCCTCCACCTATTACGATAGCATTGAAATGAGTTGGGTCAGTCATTGTGAGTTTATTGAGATTTTTGAGTTATGGAAGAATGGACGGATCGAATGTTGGGAAGTAATTGTTTTGCCCTACGGACGGGAGGTCAGGAAGTTGGAAGAGCGGAATATCACCAAAGCAGATCGCTGAATGCCAAAGGAATAGTAGTTCCCCGCCAGCCACCTGGCTGTATCCCATCATTCCGTCATTCCATTATTCCCCCGCATTTGGCGGGACTTCGCTTCGCTCCGCATCATTCCATTGTTCCCCCGCATTTGGCGGGACTTCGCTTCGCTCCGCATCATTCCATTGTTCCATTGTTCCCCCGCATTTGGCGGGACTTCGCTTCGCTCCGCATCATTCCATCATGGTTCCTGAGCGGAGTCGAAGGACCATCATTTCGGATTAACCAACAGTAACCGTTTCAAACTCCTTATCGAGGATGGTTTTTACCTGGCTCATACTCTGGATACTTGAAGTAGCTTTTACCAATTTACCGTGCTTGTAATACATCGTAAAGGGAATTCCCATAAAGCCGCGAACCTCGGGAACATTGCGGATTACATGAGCTTCAGGATTGTCAAATTCCATATCGGCAAATTTAACATTGGCATATTCGCTTTCGAGTTCTTCCATAATTCCGTAAACCGGAATACACATGGGGCCCATACGGCCGCAGCAGATCATGACGTTTTCGTGTTCATTGATAAGCTTCTGATGGTCTGAAGCTGTTAATACATGGTGAAGGTTTGTGTAAAGCATAGTATTTGAAGTTTTAGATTAATTTTGAGTTTATTGGGATTCTTTAGTTTTTGAAGAATGGAGTAATGGAGTATTGGAGTGTATCTGCAATACCCTGCGGGCGGAATTCCATCATTCCATCATGGTTCCTGAGCGGAGTCGAAGGACCACCATTCCATCATGGTTCCTGAGCGGCGGTTGATGAACGCAGTCGAACCAAGTCGAAGGACCATCATTCCACGATTTTAATCTCGTAAGTGAGTGGCATTGCTTTGCGATAAACTGCCGAAACGCCACAATACCTGTCCTGTGAAAGGTCAATAGCTTTTCTCAGCTTTTCCTCTTCGAGTCCTTCGCCTGAAAATTCGTAAATAAGATGCATCCCACTGTAGTGTTTCGGATGCTCTTCGGTGAGTTCGGCTTCAATTTTTATGTCGAAGGTTTTGGGCTCGATGCGCATTTTTTTCAGGATGGAGATTACATCCATTCCGGTGCAGCCTGCAAGCGAAGCCAGCATCAGGGCTTTGGGTCTGGCTCCGGCGTTGCTGCCGCCCACTTCAGGGCTGGCATCCATGATAATATGGTGATCGCCAACCAGAGCGTCGAACTGCATATTGCCGTTCCAGGATGTATTTATGGTTTGTTTCATTTTTCGGTTTGTTGATGCGGCAAAATTACACCAGCCTGAAATACCCTGCAAGAAAACAGGCTTTGCCTTACACAAGTCCACAATTGAGGTTGCTTAAGTTATTTGTTGAGGTAGAACCGGGAAGGTGTTTTTGCCCTTTATTAATCAGATCAATCGTTTAACAATTCCTGCTGAAGGGCTGTTAGAAACATGTTCAGCTTTACTCACGAAAAATCTGTTCCGGTCGGGATACTGTTCGATAAATGGCAAACCCGGCGCATAATGAAAACTTCCGCCGGGAATCAATGCATGAAGAATCTCCATGTATTTGATGGCATAATTTATAAAATCACCGTCAGTTCGAAGATGGTGATGGTGAAAATGGTTTGAAAATCCGAGATGGCTGACAATGGTGCCCCATTTTGAAATGCCATAATTAAATTCGAGCCAATCGGCAGAAGTCAGATAAGGCAGATTACCTGGCAGCCGGTCAAATCCATGCGCTTCAATACCCTCGCCCCTCAGGTATTTCACCAGGTTTCCCTGTCGGCCACAGCCAATATCAAGCACTGGTTCCATTATTTCCTTGATATTCAGGCTCATAATTTCCAGTTGAAGTTCCGGTGTGTATTCAGAGCAGGCAACCGGTTGCAATTCTTCATTCAGTTGCGGATATATTTTCCCGGCAAACGGGTTGGTTTTATAAAGGAAGATACGGAGGTTTTTAAAATGGGTTTCCGACAATGCGGTAAAAGATAAATTGTTGTTTCTGATGTTTGAAAAAAGTTCAGCATAAATATTCCGTAACTCCTGCCGCTCAGGTTGACCAAACGAATAATACTGATTTATACGACAAAACTCCTGAAGAACTTTTTCGGCAGTATAATCAATCAGTTCCTCCTCCTGCTCAACCGAAAGGCTGCTTATCTCTTTCAGATTATCAACCAATAACCCAATAAATTCAGTAGATGCAGGCACCTCAACATGAAAAAGATTTTTCCTCCGATTTGAGGCAATCTGCTCGTCAATGCTCTTTTTGAAATTATCCATTCAGACTATGTCCATCAGTTTTGAAAAAATGATTCATCAAAATCCTGTTTTCATATTGATTCCCCTGCATCACGAAGAAAGTATTCCCAATATCGGTAAAACCGTATCTTTTATAAAAGTTTATGGCCCTCTCGTTTTTGTGATAAACGGTCAGCCAAACAGCACTGAAGCCCGATTCGTTTATCAGTTGAAACGTTCTATCCAGTAAAATTCTTCCAACACCCTTACCTGTAAGGCGCTCCAAAACGTACAAGACAGCTATTTCGGGATTATTTCCGGCAGCCGGGATGGGGCTTTCTTCATCAAAGGCTATCACTGCGCATCCGATCAAATGACCATTCTGTTCAGCAACAAGGGTTTTCTTCTGAGGATTTGTCAAAAGGGCTTTTTCATTTCTCAGGGTACACGCTGCAAGAAAATAATCCGAAAACTCTGTCCTGACCCCTTCTCCCGCATAGGTACTTACCCAAACCTGCTGCTTCAGCACCACCAGATTGGCCGCATCGCTTAATTCAGCGACGCGAATATTGATTGCTTCCGGGCTCATTTTTTGTAATTTTCCAGTGTTTAATTGCTTCTTTAAGGGACATACCCTCCCTGAGCTCTCGGTTGGTGAGCTCTCGGTTGGTGAGCTCTCGGTTGGTGAGCTCTCGGTTGGTGAGCTTTTGTCGAACCATGTCGAACCATGTCGAACCATGTCGAAGGGCTGATTTCTTACTTCTTACTTCTTTCTTCTTACTTCTTACTTCTTACCTCCGACCTCGGTCCCTGAGCGAAGTCGAAGGGCCGACTTCAGCTATTCAACCATTTCTTAAAATCCGCCGACCGGTCAACACTTACTATGGCCTCAAACTCTTCATCGGCTTTTGGCTTAAGCTCCAGTTTGATACGCCCACGCGAATAGGCTACCATGTTGGCTATTGAATCCATATTTACCATGTATTTCCGGTTGATTCTGAAGAATCGTTCCGGGTTGAGCATGGTTTCAAGCCTATCGAGTGTTAAATCAACCGGGTAGGAATTTCCCTGGTAAGTTTTCAGGTAAATCCCCTTTTCGAGCACATAGAAATAGGCAATCTCTGTAATCTCAATCTTTCTGATTTTCTCACCAATCTGGATCAGAAACCGTTTTTTATAGTCGGGTTCACGACCCTGAATATTTGCCATAAGCAGATCGAAATCAATACTGAAGGCAGATTTCAGGGTCTGGTACTTTCTGAGGCTTTCGGCAAGGTCGCTTTTTCGGATGGGCTTCAACAGGTAGGCGATGCTGTTGAGCTGAAAAGCCTTGATGGCATATTGATCGTAAGCCGTGGTGAAGATTATGGGGGTGTTAACAGCCACCTGTTCAAAAATGCTGAAGCTGATTCCATCTGACAGTTGAATATCAAGAAAAATAAGATCGGCCGTGTGGTTCATTAACCATTTTACCGATTCTTTAATTGAGCCGGTTTTGGCTAAAATCCTTATTGAGGGGTTCACTTCAGACAGCATTTGCTCAAGCTTTTCAGCGGCCAGGATTTCGTCTTCAACGATCAGTACGTTCATCGCTTTCGGTATTTATAAGGGGCAAACGGGCAATATAATAACCTGTTTCCACGCTAAATGAGGGTTCAAGTGTTGTAATAAAGGCGTATCTTTTCACGATGTTTTTCAATCCCAATCCGGTTGAAACAGGCGCTGAAATTTTAGGCTGAAGATTGTTTTTAATTACCAGAAAGTGTCCCTCGCTGAAAATTTCAATCTTCAAAGGTTTCGCCTCATTTACAATATTGTGTTTGATTGCATTTTCAAGCACTACCTGCAATGACAAAGGGGGCATTAACCTTTCAAGCAGTTCAGCAGGAATATTAACAGAAAAGGTTAGATTTTCACCATATCGTATCTGCTGCAGAAAAAGGTAGGATTGCATAAAATCGAGTTCCTTACTCAGGCTGGTGACCGGTTGCTCAATGGTTTCAAGCACATACCGGTAAACCTGAGAAAACTCATCAATAAACTGCTGTGCTTTCACAATATCCTTGTTTATCAATCCCGAAAGTACATTCAAACTATTGAACATAAAATGGGGGTTGATCTGGCTTTTTAAAACTTCAAACCTGATCTGTGAAAGCTCTTCCTTGAGAACTTCAGCCATTTGTGCAGCCCGTTTGCCATCTACAAAGTATATCCAGCCTTCAAGCACTGCCATCATCATAATATTTACGGCAGAAAAAATGAGTGCGTTGTTTATCAGAACACCGGTGAGTTCTTCGCTGTATGGTGCAAGCCAATGAGCAGTAAGTGTAATGCTGACAGATACTACCACTGCGAAGGAAACAGCAAAACCAATTTGTAAAAGCAATCGCATAGCTATTCGTTTCCCCCAGGGTGAAACCCGGTTAAAGTAGCGGATTACGTACAGATCAGGATAGGCTATAATAAATGCGCTGGACAGACTCAGGATAATACCCCTTAACAGACGCAGAAAAAAATGCTGGTAACCACTGAGTATGTAATATCCGGTAAGATGATTGTATGAAATAACAATCAACTGAATGGCAATAGCTAACCCAAGAAGCAGATAAAGAAGGCGTTTAAACGGAAAGTAAGTGTGTATCTGCCTGAAAAACATGATGTGTTGAATTTGCGTGTCAAATATAGTTTCAAAATACTTGAAATCATCTGAAAATTCCATCAAGGGCTAATGGAATTTACTATGTCGGCTTTGGGGAAACCCCCTGCTACGGGCCAGATATTTTAAAGAAATAATCAATTAAAGGCAGCAGAAGGATGCAAATCTGCTGCCTTTAATAGAAATGACCTAGAATTTTTTCAGGAACCCTACCCTTACAGAAAGATAGTTCAGGTTCATCTCTTTGGAAACGCCTTCAAGGTCAATTTCCCGGTTCAGAGCGTTAAATTTAACACCGGGAGTAAGGCTCCAGTTACGACCAAGGTTAACATCCACACCACCGGCTAACTGCCAGCCCATGCCGTGTCCGGTATTGTATATAATGTCGCCTTCCTTGTTTTCAACTTCTATATGGTTGTAAAGTCCGGCGGCCCTTGCATACCACGAAACGGGAGAATTGCCAATGGGATGCTTGTACTGTAACCCAAACACATAGCCCGTTTCCTCGAAATTGGTATCATTGCCGGCAAATGACTCCTCTGCCGAATTCCGGTTCCAGCCCCAGCCGGCATAAATGCCCAGGTGAGGCATAAAATTGTAATGAAAAATGCCTTCAGCGCCGAAACCGGCCCTGAGGTCTGCGCCTCCCAATTTGCCGGTGGCGAATGAGGCGCCACTGCTGAGTTCAATTCCGAATTTCTTGTCGCTGTTCTGGGCGATACTGCCCAGAGTAAGTGTTGCGAAAATTGAGAATGCAACCAATACTTTTGTTTTCATGTTTTTTTTGATTTTAATTGTTGATCATTTGATTCACGAAGCAAAAGTATTATGGGCTGACTCCTCTGAAAAATAAAAGAGGTTGAAAGCGCATTTTAGGTGGTTGATGGCGCCTATATCATGATCTGACAGGTTTCAACTTTGATTTATCTCATGATAAAACCCAGGTTCATCGATTCGGAAGCATAAATCGCCCAACTTTAGATAAAAATAATATTGTGATGAAGACACAATAACTACCGCAGCACAAAATACGGATATAATCTGCCTGCTGATCAATTCTGGCTATAACTTCACCGCCACCTGCAATGCAAACACCCTGGGCGAACCCACATCGGCCGGCCGGGTCATATATTCCCGGTTGAAGAGGTTATTGATGAAAAAAGAAAACTTCAGTTTGTCCATAGGTTGACATGCAAAGCGCCAGTTTACCAGCACATCGCCGGTGTTGTTTTTCGCCCTGTATTCATGCAGGCCGGGCAGGATAAAAATGGGCAGGCCTACCCCGTTCACCCTCAACGAATCTTCAAACGCCAAATCAATATTGACGATATGGCTGTGATAATCAATGTTGAAGCCGCTTGAGAACTTTTTGTAAGCGACATCGGCCGCAATCTTAACATTGTGATAGAACCTGTACTTAAGGATGTTTTTCCCGGTTGAAGCAGTATTTTCGTTTTCGGCGAAGTCTTTATCCACCGGATTGGTATAGGTATAACCGGCGTTGAATGTATAAGACACAGATCCGGCATTGCCTTTTCCAACGAAATTAACCTCGAACCCGGCAATGCGGGCATTGGTAATGTTGTAGGCCTTGAACCCGGTGTAATTGAAAAAATCGATCAGTGTTGGGTTTGTAAGATCAGGTGGGTAATGCTGCCCAAAGGTAAATTCAATCATATTTTCATACTCTGTCCAGAAAAGGGCAGCATCGGCATAGCCCTGTATCCCGCCAAACTGAAACCCCTGCTTAACACCAACCTCGGCATTCCAGCCATATTCGGGTTTTAGCGTGTCATTGGGGAATATCTTGAGTGCCCCGACCTCAGTGGCTGCGTATTTTTCGGCAATGGCAGGATAGCGGTACCCCTGCCCAAAATTAGTCCGCAGAAAAGTATATTTGCCAGCCTGATAATTGGCCCCCACCCTGAGCAAAGGCTTCGACTCCTGCCTCTGGTTATCGATAGAATGCAGTTCATAGCGGCCTCCCAATGAGAAACGCCATTTCTGATGGCTCTTTTCGGTCTGAAAATAAAACGAATGGTTGTTGGCCTCGTGTTTTACATTCCCGAAAAGGTTGGAAGAAGTCAGAACGTACGTGGCACTGGTGCCTGCAGTCATCGAAAAGCCATTATCCCAACGTTTCAGGTACTGATATTCAGCAAAGTATGTATCGTCGTAATTGTGGAGCGAATCACCATCGTAGGTTACTTTGTAGTATCTTCCCTTTAAGGAATGTCGGCTGCCGTTGTCCCTGAACCAGGTAATGTGCGGATCGAGGTTTAAACGGGTGTTGCGGAAACGCTGGTCAAAATCGGGTGAAGCCCTGTAAACGCCGCTGTCGCCATCGAGCCAGAGCAGGAAATTGCCCCCTTCATTGAACATGGCATTGGCATTGATCCCGGCTGCCAACCCCTTAATTTTCCGACTTCTGTACCGCGTGTTCAGGTTCATGCGGATGTACTTTTCGTTCTCGTTTTCACGATAGCCCTTATCGGTATGTACGTTGGCGCCTCCCACCAGATCGAAATTACCTATCCGCCGGCTGTGCGAAAACCTCAGGCCGGCGTAGTAAGGTTGTTTGTCCCACCAGGCAATCTCCTCTCTTTCAGGATTATCATATATTCCGCTGTAAGCTGTGATGTTGGTTTCAGGTTCTACGCCGGGATAGGCTGTACGAATATTGATCACCCCATTCAGGGCTGAGGATCCGTAAAGCGCTGACGAAGCACCTTTCAGTACTTCAATCTGGCTCAGGTTTTCGAGTGGAACAAAATCCCACTTAGCCTCTCCTCCCCCGCCCGTGAGCATGGGCAGATCGTCGAGCAGCAACAGCACCCTCGATCCAACGCCATAACTGTAACCGTTGCCGCTGCGAATGCTCACCTGATCATCCAGAAACATCACTCCGGAAACCTGTTGCAAAGCGGTTTCGATTGAAACGGTATGGGTATTTTCAACGGTGGCCGAACTTAAAACCTCCATGGAGACGATCACATCGGAAATCTTCTCTTCGTAACGCGAAGCACTTACGACTACTTCGTTCAGCAGACTGGCGCTCACTTCCATCGCTATGTTTAAAGTTAGCTTTTGCCCTTGATTCAGGCTGAGTTCCTTCTGCACGGCGTTGTAACCGATAAACCTGAATTGCAAAATAACCTTTCCCGGCGAAACTGAAATGGCATAAAAGCCTGAAGCATCGGTTGCCACACCCTGTAAGTTGCTGTAAAAAACATTCACGCCAACCAGTGGCTCCCCGCTGGTGGCATCGGTTACACGACCGGAAACCTCAGGGTTTTGAGCAAACACAAATCCTGCAGAATAGAAAATGCAGAACAGCAGCAATCGAACGACCATAAGCCTGGTTATTGTTCTCAGAGGAAATGTAAAATACTGTATTTTAGGTTTTTATCAACCTGATCACCGCCGATAAATTCTTCTCCGCGTTTCTGAGCCTGCAAAAGTAAATTCCGGGTTCCAGGTTTGAACCATCAATACTGTGCGAATGTTCGCCTTTGCGCGAGGTTATGGTTTCAGCCATCATCAGTCTTCCTTTCGTATCATAAATCAGGCATTCATAGTTGCCGGATCCCTGAGCATCAAATTCAAGATTAAAGATTCCTGTAAAAGGATTCGGGAAGGCTTTCATCCTGATGTTTCCGTGAACCCCTTCATCAATACCATAAGCAGAGGCAGGAAGCACTGTAATGCTGTAATAGGTGATATCATAGGGGAAAGGCAAAGGGATTCCGCCCATATAGCCCACCGCGCTGAAGACTAAAGGATAAACGCCTACCTGGCCTTCTGTTGGTGTTCCGGTAATCAGCATACATCCAGTTGTACCCCCGAGCCAATACCCGGACGGGCGGCTGGGAATGGCCTGAAAGCCTTCGGGCAGCCCGGTAATCTGCACAATACCGATCGAATCGATGTTCATGCGAGGGAACGGAGCAACGACTGTATCGGCAGGTATGACGGCCGTAATGACCAGATTGTATTCATGGGTAGCAATTGCCGGAGGAAATCCGGTGGCGCTGTCGGGGTATATGCCCGGCAGGGTGTAGGCAGGATCGGGAATGCACTGTCCTGATGCCAGTGCGATCATAAACAGGTTGAAAAAAATCAGGGGTATGTAATTTTTCATAAAAAAGGGTTTTTAGGGGTTTAGACAGATGTAAAGTTACAAAATAATTGCACTTATATGAAGGTTTTTATATATCTGATGCCAACTTAGATTCAAGTAAAAAGGCTAAAGCCTCCCCGACTGACCAAAGTAAACTTACCATGTGTGAGTAGATTTTGGAATACCCTCCAAATAATTCTATAAACATAGAAAAAGTGGTAAGTTTGTGATGATATAAACGAGTTAAATTGCAGCTTTTAAGGGTGGAATTTCAGAGCAAAATATCGAAGATCAGAGTGATGCCGGGCATTTTTTTGTTCATTGCAAGGCCAGGCATTTCAGCAAAACTGACAATTTTCACCAAATCCAGGCAAGCATTATGGCCGAACAGCAGTGGTTGGCTTGATGGACACGAACTATCGAAGAGTCACGCTGTTCTTGACTTTTTTCGGATTTGAGTTAATTTTGAAGGTTGAGTTGAAAGCCGCATTTTAACAAAGGCTAAATGCTATCGGGCGCATGGTTGAAAGAAGAAAGATCGTACATTTATTGAAAATTATGCTGGCCGGAATGATGCGTATGCAAAGATGCCCGCCAGTGTTTAGCCTCGGACATTAGCGTTAATTTTAAGACACACAAAATCAATGGCATACAACTGGAAAGAAATATTAAAAAACAAGACTAACAAAGAATTGTATGATATTTACCTCGGGAATTCTTCATTGGGT
>JBBQIQ010000097.1:0-15883 GCA_038325075.1 Bacteroidales bacterium
CGATAAAATTATAGGCTAAAACCAAAACAGCCGTCGCAAAAACAAGTCCGGTTGCAAAAACAGAAAGCACGCGGAAAATCTTTTGCTTCAACGTCGTCTGAACTTTTTCAATTTTCAACGACCTGGTATTAAAATGATATCTGATCTTCGCCATCTATAAAGGAATATTCAATTTAAGTTAGGTTAAAAACCTTTCTTTTAAAAAGGTTGAGGGCAAAATTAACATTTTCAACTAAATTTGCAGCCTTTAACAAGTTAAAAAATCTAAAATCAGCATTCGCTGGTCATTATAAAATTTTCACATGAACGCACAACAAATCCGGCAAACCTTTCTCGATTTTTTTAAGTCAAAAGAACATCAGATAGTTGCATCAGCCCCCATGGTTATAAAGGATGACCCAACCCTTATGTTTACCAACGCCGGGATGAACCAGTTTAAAGACCTCTTTTTAGGTAACTCGCCTGTAAAATACCAGCGCATAGCCAATACCCAGAAATGCCTGAGGGTTTCAGGCAAACACAACGATCTCGAAGAAGTCGGCCACGATACCTATCATCACACCATGTTCGAGATGCTTGGCAACTGGTCATTCGGCGACTATTTCAAAAAAGAAGCCATCGACTGGGCCTGGGAATTGTTAACTGAAGTTTACAAAATCGACAAAGACCGCTTATATGTGACCATCTTCGGCGGCGATAAGGATGATCAGCTTGGAGCCGATATGGATGCTTATGAATTCTGGAAAAGCCACATTACTGAAGACAGGATTTTGCGCGGAAATAAAAAAGACAATTTCTGGGAGATGGGCGATACCGGCCCCTGTGGTCCTTGTTCAGAAATTCATGTGGATATCAGAAACGATGAAGACAGAAAAAAAACCGATGGTGCAACTTTGGTAAACATGGGCGATCCATTGGTTATTGAAGTGTGGAACCTGGTGTTTATGGAATTTAACCGGCTCGCCAACAGCAGCCTTCAGCCATTACCTGCCAGGCATGTTGACACCGGAATGGGATTTGAGCGCTTGTGCATGGTACTGCAAAAGAAACAATCAAATTATGATACCGATGTATTTCAACCCTTAATTTCTGAAATATCGAAGATTTCAGGAATTGCCTACGGCACCTCGCAGAAAAGCGATGTAGCCATGCGGGTAATTGCCGACCATCTCCGGGCTATAGCTTTCGCGATTGCCGACGGGCAGCTCCCCTCCAACAATAAAGCGGGATATGTTATCCGACGGATTTTAAGAAGGGCCGTAAGATATGGATATACTTTTCTGGATCTGAATGAGCCATTCATATACAAGTTGATCCCGGCATTGGTTGATCAAATGGGCTACTATTTCAACGAGATGAATACCCAAAAGAGCCTGATAGAAAAAGTAATCGCCGAAGAAGAGGCCTCATTCCTCAGAACACTTTCACATGGGATTGGAAAATTCAATCAATACACCGAGTCAAATGCCCATGAGCATGTGATCGATGGAGCTTTTGCTTTTGAATTATACGACACTTACGGATTTCCAATAGATCTCACCAGTCTGATGGCCAAAGAGGCAGGCAGGGAAGTTGATATGGACGGTTTCAGTAAAGGGTTGGAGAAGCAAAAAGAACGATCGAGAAAAGACGCTAATATAGATGTAGACGATTGGGTTGTACTTGAAGAAAGCACTGGTGAAGCATTTATCGGTTATGACACTCTGGAAGCTGAAACAAAGATTACCCGTTATCGTAAGGTACATTCCAAAGGAAAACAATTTTACCAGATTGTACTGGCTAAAACGCCTTTCTATGCAGAAAGTGGTGGCCAGGTTGGCGATACAGGCCATTTTGAATCGGAAGAAAAGAAAATATCTGTTACCGATACCAGGAAAGAAAACAACCTTATCATACATATCACCGACGAACTTCCAATTGATCCTTCAGCTTCTTTTAAAGCAGTTGTTTTGGCTGAGGTCCGCCAGAGTACAGCCAATAACCACTCTGCCACACATTTACTTCATCTCGCTTTACGTGAAGTTCTTGGAACCCACGTTGAACAAAAAGGATCCTATGTTCACCCGGATTACCTGAGGTTCGATTTTTCACATTTTCAAAAGTTAGCCGAAGAGGAAATCAAAGCGGTTGAGAAAATAGTGAACCGCCTGATCCGCGAAAATAACAACCTGGATGAATTGAGGGGGATTTCAATGGATCAGGCAAAGCAAATGGGCGCGATGGCGCTTTTTGGAGAAAAATACGGCGATTCTGTGCGCGTGATCAAATTTGGCCAGTCTGTTGAATTGTGTGGTGGTACACATGTTCATGCAACGGGACAGATAGGGATATTTAAAATCCTATCAGAATCAGCTATTGCAGCGGGCGTAAGGCGTATAGAAGCGATTACCGCTGAAAAAGCAGATGCATTTTTTACCGGTCAGACTGAGCTTATCGCTGAAATTAAAGAGCTTGTTAAAAATCCTGTTGATCCCATCAGAGGGGTGAAAAACCTGCTCGATGAAAATCTGGGGCTTCGCAACCAGGTGGATGAACTCAATGCTGTGCTTGTATCTGATCTCGCACACAAGCTGATAAGCGAAGCGCACACAGTAAATGGCATATCACTTATTTCTGCAAAATTGTCACTGAATCCGGCAGTTATTAAAGACCTGGCATACAACATTCTCTCTTCCGGTGATAATTTATTGGCAGTGCTGGTTAATGAATTTGATGGTAAGCCCGGCATAACTGTGGCAATATCAGAACCGCTTGTAAAGTCAAAAGGCCTCAATGCCGGAAATATAGTTAAAGAGCTAGCCCGTGAGATAAAAGGTGGCGGCGGTGGTCAACCTCACTATGCCACAGCGGGCGGTAAAGATATTACCGGGGTGGACCGCGTAATTGAAAAAACCCATCAGTTGTTTAAATAATTCCTCACTCATTAATTATTTCAGAAGGGGTATGTAAGCCTACGTTCTATCAGAACATCTGAGAATTACGAGTTTCCGGGTCATTTCAAAACTTTTTTAGACAAAGCTTGTTATAAGTATTGATCTAAAAGATTAAACAATATGTTCTACACCGCGAAACCCATGATTCAATACTCCATTAAAGATCTTGAACAACTTACCGGCATTAAAGCCCACACTATCCGAATTTGGGAAAAAAGGTATCAACTGATTGAACCTGAAAGAACCTCGACCAACATCAGATACTATTCAGATGGTGATCTTAAAAAGCTGTTGAATGTTTCAACTTTAAACAGGAATGGGTTGAAGATTTCCTCCATTGTTACCATGAACAATGATGAAATCAACGAGCGGATCATGGAAATATCCGAAACTTCGCATGATTCTGACAACCAGATAGAGCAACTTATTGTTGCAATGATTGATCTGGATGAGCAAAGGTTCGAGCGTGTTTTATCTACATCGGTTATTAAGATAGGATTTGACGATACCGTTGTTAAGGTTTTATATCCTTTCTTTGAAAAAATCGGTCTTTTATGGCAGATTGGAACTATATATCCAGCCCAGGAGCATTTTGTATCAAACCTGATAAGACAAAAATTAATTATCGCTATTGACGGTCAGTCAGGAAACAGCAAACCATCATCAATCACTTTCCTGTTATTCCTTCCTTCAAACGAATGGCATGAACTCGGCCTTCTGTTCTATAACTATTTGGTAAAAAAAGCAGGGATGAAGGTGATTTACCTTGGTCAGTCTGTTCCGTTTGAAGACCTGATGGAGGTTTCATCCAAACAAAAAATTGATTACCTTTTCACATCAATCACTACCCCACTCACCCTGAAAAAGTATTCTGAATACCTTCACCAGTTATCATCGGCATTCCCTGACAAAATCGTTTATATAAACGGATACCAGTCACATGAATATAAAATAGAATTACCGTCAAATGTGAAGATGGCCGGTAATCCAACTGACTTCCTGGCTGAAGTTCAGACATTGTTATCAGTTAAGTAGCTTGAATTCATTTCAAAAACATACAGACAAAAAAAACAACAACGAAATCAAGTTGGGCAATTCATAAACGTTGTGCTTTTATCAAAACGCTGTGAACAAAACCCTTAAGCCAGTTAGAAATATATTTTAATTTCTCCGATTAACTTTATAAATTTTTAATGGCCCATTTTGGGCCGGATATTTGATCTTTAAGATATGAAGCTGGCTATATAGTCACTTCATTTTCAGTTCAAATTAAGATTCAAAGAAACTTATCTCATTTATTTTCCCATTTCAGGACATGGTTTGTCCTGAAATGGAACACAATTATGTAAACATTTTGTTTAATATAAATCTAACAAAAACTTAACATTGCAGACTGATTCTAAATAAAATATTATAATCCTTATTCTCAATCATTTACAACACTTTCTTGTGGCTTATTCATAATTATTCTAAATATTTTCCATTTTTATTGCAATACTGTTTAATTCTGCACTATATTTGTTAAACAGTTTAAACAACCAAATTTTGAAAGCCATGACCGCAATTGAATTCAGCCACAAGTTAATAAGTCTTCACGACAACCTTTCATATTTCGCCAATACCTTAACCAACGACCGGGAAGAGGCCAAGGACCTTATTCAGGATACTTATCTTAAAGCCCTTACGCATAAGGATAAGTTTGCTGATGATACCAATCTGAAAGCATGGACCTACACCATAATGAAGAATACTTTCATTAATAATTATCGCCGGAACCAGAAGGCAAACACAATCGTCGATAACACTGAAGATTTGTATTACCTTAATATTCCGCGCAAATCAGATTTTGTTTCTCCCGAATCTGAACTTTCGACCAAGGAAATAAAAGCAGGTATTGCAAAATTAGAAGTTGATCAACGCAGGCCGTTTGAAATGCACACTGCCGGATATAAATACAAAGAGATTGCAGAAAATCTTAACCTTTCAATAGGAACTGTTAAGAGCAGAATTTTCTTCACCCGTAAAAAGCTTATGGAATCACTCAAAGAATTTCAAAGCTGATAATTGGTAAATTTACAACAGACAAAGCCACCGGACCGGTGGCTTCGTCTGTTTATAGAAGTCTCATTCCCAAAAGTTTAATGGTTATAGGGAAGTGTAATGAAGAACACTGAGCCAATACCGGGTTTGGATTCGGCTCTCATTTCACCCCCAATAAGTTCAACAAATTTTTGTGAAAGTGTCAATCCAAGGCCAATTCCTCCAAATTGCCGGGTTGTGCTGTCATCGGCCTGCCTGAAGCGTTGAAATAATACATCAAGCTTCTCCTGAGGAAAGCCTATTCCGGTGTCACGCACATAAAATTCGACCCTTTCATTATCTCTTAATTCATACCCGATCTCAATGTTGCCTTCTTTCGTATATTTCAAAGAATTCTCAATAAGATTAAATAACGCCTGACGAAGCTTTTTAGAGTCGGTTAATATAGTGAAACCTGCATCTTTATTGCTTTTCCGTAGCCTTATCTGAATATCGTCTTTGCCTGTCAGGCTCTTCTCCAGGTTAAAGAAAGTAACAAGGCTGGTAAGTAGTTCGTTGATATGACAAGGCTCTGACTGCATCTGAGCAAGTCCCGACTCAATCTGCGCAATGTCAAATATTTCATCCATCAGGCTCAGCAATCTGGTGCTATTGTTATGAATGATATTTGCAAATTGCTTACGATCATTGCTATCAATATCAAAATCAAGCAAAAGCGATGAAAAGCCCATGATTGCGTTGAGTGGGGTCCTTATTTCATGCGACATATTCGCCAGAAATGCCGATTTCAATCTGTCTGATTCCTCTGCCTTTTCTTTTGCCAATCCCAATTCATTCCGGGCTTTCAGAATTGATTTGTTCTGATCATTCAGCAAGGCAATCATACTGTTTTTTTGTTTCGCCAGTTTCAAATAGTAAAAGAAGAAAGCGAGGGAAGCAATAAGAGCGATAGCCAATAAAATATACAGCGTCATTTCAGTCATTTAGTGTTGGTTCATTAATGAAAACAGTCAAATTAAAGATATTCTGAGTTGAGAAATTATGAAATTTCCACATCTATAAATTAAAATTTCCGAATTCCCGGTCAAATATAAATGAAAAACAACTTGCATCAGCATAAGAGCGTGAAGGAATGACCTTTTATATTCGTCAGGGGGTAATGGTGTGAACACCTATTGGATATTGAGCCAGAACAATGTCTCTTAATAACATATAATGGTCTGGATTCGTAACAAAATCTACCTGATTAGCATCAACTATAAGTATTCTCATGTCAGTTTGTTGCCTGATATAATCGAAATAGCCACTTTGAATTTTCTCAAGGTATTCATGCTCTATGTCCTGTTCATAAGGTCTTCCGCGCCTGGTAATATTGGATTTGAGGCGTTGGACAGAAACATAAAGATATACCAGAAGGTCAGGACGGGGCAGCGAGAGGTTAATAATGCTGAAAAGCCTTGCATACAGGGCATATTCGTCATCAGCAAGTGTTTTGCGTGAAAAAATCAGGGATTTGTTGATGAAATAATCAGAAATGATCTGGGGCCTGAACAGGTCATTAACTGAAAGTTCATCCCTGAGTTGTTGAAAACGGGCTGCCAAAAAAGAAAGCTCAAGTGGAAAGGCATACTTTGACGGGTCCTTGTAAAATTTGGGCAAAAAATCATTGTCTTCAAATTGCTCAAGTATTAATCTGGAATTAAGTTCCTGCGAAAGCATGGTTGCCAATGAGGTTTTCCCGGCCCCAATGGTTCCTTCAATAGCTATATAATTATATTGCATGTTTGCGTTTGCTATAATTTTATCAAAGAGTCAAAGGGCCGGACTTCAAGTTTATCCGGACAACATTTGAGCAACCGGTTAATGCTTTTCCCAAATACGGGATGAATCAAATGTGGTGCAATCTCATTCAATGGGATCAATACGAAATTTCGCAATTGCATCCGTGGATGTGGTATTACCAGAATGTCAGAATTTAATGTCAGATCACCATAAAAGAGAATGTCAATGTCGATGGTCCTGGCCGAATTTTGCTCTCCGTTGCGCTTACGGCCAAGTCTTTGTTCGATAGAAAGAATTTTTTCAAGAAGTCTTAATGGTGCTTCCTTAATGCTTAGTTTGATTACCTGATTCAAAAACTTATCCTGGTTACTGTTGCCCCATGGATCGGTTTCGTATAAACCTGATGCAATATCTATTGAGCCTATTTCATTGGATATTAATTCAGTAGCATCTCTGATATTTAACAAGCGGTTGCCAAGATTACTCCCCAACAAGATATAAACGTCATTCATCGGATTAAAATATAAGATAGCAAAAGTAATCAGCTTTGAACTAATTATTGCTTTTGTTGAACAACATTCATAAAATATTTCAGTCAGGTAAGCAATCGGCAACCTAATAGGTTGATGTTTGTAACTATTCTCGTAAGAAAACGTCAAAATGGTTGTTCACCGGCATCCTGGGTTCGTTTTATTCAGGCAAGCCAGGGCTTTTGTAAAATATACGGTCATTAAATAAAAATCACTTACAATGCTTTATCTTTGACCTGATTGTAACCTTAATTTTTTAAAAAGATGAGACAGTTTTTTAAATTCATGCTTGCTTCCATGGTGGGTTTTATTCTTACCGGGGTAATATTCTTTTTTATTGCAATGGCAATCATTGCTTCGGTGGTTTCTTTGGCCAGCAAAGAAGAAGTCAAAATTAAAGAAAACACAGTCCTTCACCTGAAATTTGATGAAGCAATACCCGAACGAAGTCCGGCCGGCGCTTTTGCGTTCAGTCAAACTTCTTTCTTTTCATCAACAACAACCCCCGGACTGCTCGAAACGATGGATTTAATCAAGAAGGCTGCTGAAGATGATAATATACGTGGCATTTTTCTTGACTTAAATGATATACCTGCCGGTATGGCTACGCTTGAAGAGGTAAGAGATGCATTGATGGATTTTAAAAAATCTGAAAAATTTATCGTTGCTTATGGAGAGACCTATTCTCAAAAGGCCTATTATCTGGCAACTGTAGCCGATGAAATTTGCATTAACCCCGAGGGTAGCATTGATTTCAAGGGACTTACCGGTGGAGTTGTCTTTATAAAAGGCTTACTCGAAAAACTGGATGTTAACGCGCAGATAATCAGGCATGGCAAATATAAGAGTGCCATTGAGCCATTGATTGGCAATAAAATGAGTGAGGCAAATAAAGAGCAGACACTCAGTTTTGTGAATGCAATCTGGCAACATATTTCCGTTGGTATCAGTCAAACAAGGAATATTGATCCGGCCCGTCTTCAGGTTTGTGCTGATTCTCTTTTAACACAGACAGCAAACGATGCTGTTAAGCATAAATTTGCTGATAAAATAACGTATAAAGACCAACTTTTAGATTTATTAAAAGAGAAATTGAGCAAGAAGCCAACTGATAAAATTGAATTGGTTAGCCTCGAACGTTACAAAGAAGTACCCGTTTCGAAAGAGAAAAAACGGGCAAAGGATAAAATTGCAATCATCTATGCAGTCGGAGAAATAGGCGGCGGAGAGGGTACTGAAGAATCGATCGGTTCCGATAAACTATCCAGGGCTATCAGAAAAGCCAGACTTGACAGCACTGTAAAGGCTATTGTATTAAGGATCAACTCGCCGGGAGGAAGTGCGCTTGCTTCGGATGTAATTTTGCGTGAAATCAAACTTGCCCGGGAGAAGAAACCGGTTATTGCTTCAATGGGTGATTATGCAGCTTCTGGCGGTTATTACATTGCCTGCGCTGCTGATACCATCATCGCGAATCCAACCACTTTAACCGGCTCTATAGGGGTTTTTGGCGTTATTCCCGATTTCAGTAAATTTTTCTCCAATAAGCTTGGGATTACATTCGACATGGTTCAGACCAATCCCAATTCCGATTTCCCATCGGTTGTCAGGGCGATGACGCCTTACGAGGAGAAAGTGATCACAAGCAGTGTTGAGCATATATATCAGACCTTTATCAACCATGTTTCAGATGGCAGGGGAATAACTTCCGCCAATGTTGACAGCATAGGGCAAGGAAGGATTTGGAGCGGGGTGGACGGAAAACGGTTAAACTTGCTGGATGAAACCGGTGGATTGAGAAAGTCTATTGAGATTGCTGCAGCGATGGCAAAGCTCGACGACTACCGTATTATTTCACTTCCGGAGCAAAAAGACCCATTCACCCAGATTATGGAAGATTTAACCGGAAAGCCCTCAGAAACCATGATTCAGAAGGAACTTGGAACGCTCTACCCCTACCTGAAAGAGTTGAAATCATTTTCAGAAATGAAAGGCGTGCAGGCACGACTTCCGTTTATTCTAAGCATTTACTGATAAATAATCCATTAACCATTAAAAAGGAGGCCTCAACACAGAGCCTCTTTTTTTTTGAAATCAAGATCTCAGGTTTTGCTCTTCAGCCTAACACGATGTTATACATTTGCAGGAAATTCAGAAATCGGCACCATGTTCCAGGAGAAGAAAAAAGAGTTAAGAAAGCTGATCAGACAATTGAAAGAAAAACAAAACACCGAAGCCTATTTCAGGGAATCTGCGGAAATCATGGCAGCGGTAGAGCAATTGCCTGCTTTTATCAATGCTTCTACAGTTATGGCCTACTGGTCAATTAAAAGCGAAGTTTATACCCATGATTTTGTAAAAAAATGGAGCAATAGGAAACGGATTATTTTACCCTCAGTTGATGGGGACAAGATGAACCTGAAATTATATCAGGGCGATGACAACTTAGTTCCAGGAGATCTTTACGAAATCCCCGAACCCGATGGGCCTGTTTTTACCGATTATGAAAGTATTGATATCATTATAGTGCCAGGCATAGCTTTCGACAAGGCCAATAACCGCATGGGCCGCGGCAAGGCCTATTACGACAGGTTCCTGAACCCGTTAAAATCCTTAAAAATCGGTGTGTGTTTCAGCTTCCAGTTATTCGATGAAATTCCGGCTGACGAGCATGATATCAGAATGGATATGGTTATTACAAATTGAATCAGAAAGCAGTAAGGGCCTGTCGGCGAATCCTGTATTTTACCGAATCGGGCTGTTTCTGATCAAATTCGTAGAGGGCAAGTTCCCAATCGCCATACATTGCATTCGGAAGCACAATGAAGCGCTTGCCAAAAAGATTTCCGGCATTATCAACTTCGGCATTCCTTTGTTCAGGGCTTTTCTTTTCGAAAACATCTGAGAAATCGTTAAGATTATCACCAAAAAGCAGAGAAATATGGTGGTTCTTCATCAACTCCTGACGGCGTGGCTCTTTGCTGTCGATTGTTGTACGCATAATCACATGTTCCGTGTCCGCATCGGGAAATCCCAATTCCTTTAAGTTTTTAATGGTAACATCCTTCAGGTGAATTTTCCTGTTCGTGATGTAGTAAATGCTGAGCCCGTTGGCTTTTGCATATTGAAGAAAATCAATCGCACCCGGTAGTGCTTTGGCGCTGGCTAAATTACACCACTCATCCCAATTCTTCGGATAAGTAGTTCCATCAAGAATACATTTTGCCTGGAAAGGACTGTTGTCGAGTACAGTTTCGTCAATGTCCAGAACAATAACCCGGTGTTTATCAATGCTTTTATCAGCTAAATCCTT
This sequence comes from Bacteroidales bacterium, assembly GCA_038325075.1. Taxonomy (GTDB): domain Bacteria; phylum Bacteroidota; class Bacteroidia; order Bacteroidales; family Lentimicrobiaceae; genus Lentimicrobium. The sequence continues at coordinate 10,599 of JBBQIQ010000097.1, forward strand.
ATCTAACATTATCTTACCAAGGTTGAAAGCCTGATAACACAAAGCCATATATTCGCCTGCCTTTTGCTGAAATAAAGTTCCGAGCACCATGTGCTCATTTCTGAGTTCAGCCAGCTTAGCAGAATCCTGATTGGAATAATCTGCAATTTCAGAAACCGGTTTGATGTGCTTAGTGGTTTCACGGGCGTCCTTTTGCTTGCATGAAAAAACAAGCGTTAATGCCAGCATCAAGAAAATAATTCGTTTCATTGGTATTATTTATGAGAATTGATTGAATTATACAACCTGAATGAGATTTGCAGGTTTTTAAACTTTCAGTAATGATTAAAAAAAACAGCAAGTCTTTAAATAAAAAAAAGCCGGGAATCATCCCGGCTTCAAAAGTACTTATTCCCTTCAATTATTTAACCTATCTGGGTGAATAGTTGGCTTCTGCCAGACGCCTGTAGCTGAAATAGCGCCATTTTGCATTTTCCTCAGCAGCAGAAAACAGTTCGGAGGCTTCGACAGGGAATGATTTTTTGAGCGAAGTATAGCGGACTTCACTATCCAGGAATGCCTGGAATTTAGTAAAATCAGGCTCTTTCGAATCAAGCTGGAATGGATTCTTTCCTTCATCTTCGAGCAGTGGGTTGTACCTGTAGAGGGACCAGTAGCCAGCCTCTACCGCATGTTCCTGTTGCTCATTGGCTTTTCCCATTCCTGCCTTGATACCATGATTGATACAAGGTGAATAGGCAATAATCAGCGATGGTCCGGGATAGGCTTCAGCTTCGCGCAATGCCTTGAGATACTGTGACTGGTTAGCGCCCATAGCAACCTGTGCTACATAAACATAACCATAACTCATGGCCATCATGCCAAGGTCTTTTTTCCTTACTTTTTTTCCACTGGCTGCAAATTTTGCGACTGCGCCAACAGGGGTTGATTTGGAAGCCTGACCACCGGTATTGGAGTAAACCTCAGTATCGAGAACCAGCAGGTTTACATCTTCACCGGAAGCGATTACGTGGTCGAGTCCTCCGTATCCGATGTCATAAGCCCAGCCATCGCCTCCAAACATCCAGATTGATCTCTTAACCAGATATTGTTTAATTGCAACGATTTCCTTTGCAACAGCAGCGGTTTCCTTTTCGAGGAGGGGGAGCACTTTTTCACTGGCAGCTTTTGAGCCGGCAGCATTATCCTTTGCAGCAATCCACTCATGGCAGGCTTCTTTCAGTTCAGCGTTGAAATCGCTATTGATGATGATGCCCATTCGGTCAGCAATACGGGCACGAAGCTTAGAAACACCTGTAGCCATTCCGAACCCGTACTCCGCATTGTCTTCAAACAATGAGTTAGCCCATGCAGGTCCTTCACCTTTAGCATTAACAGTGTAAGGTGTTGAAGGAGCCGAACCACCATAAATCGATGAGCATCCGGTAGCATTGGCAATCATCATCCTGTCACCATAAAGCTGGGTGATCAGTTTGATATAAGGGGTTTCACCGCAGCCTGAGCAAGCGCCGGAGAACTCGAACAAAGGCTGGGCAAACTGACTGTTTTTAACGCTCTGTTCCTTAGAAACAATAGTATCTTTATAGGTAACTGTCTGGGTTACGATGTTCCAGAGGTTGTCCTGATCCATCTGGCTGTCGAGCGACTCCATAACCAGCGCTTTGGTTTTAGCCGGACAAACATCGACACAGTTACCACAGCCTGTGCAATCGAGCGGGCTCAACTGGATACGGAACTGATGGCCTTCGAAGGTTTTTGGGATGGCTTTAAGCGCAGGTGTACCTTCCGGTAAAGCTTTCATTTCCTCTTCATTGATCAGGAAAGGACGAATACAGGCGTGAGGGCAAACATAAGCGCATTGGTTACACTGGATACAGTTTTCAGGAATCCATTCAGGCACATTCACAGCAATACCGCGCTTTTCGAAAGCGGTCGTTCCCGAAGGGAATGTTCCATCTTCACGACCGAGAAACGCGCTTACCGGCAAATCATCGCCCTTCATAGCATTGATCGGTTCAACCACATTGCGGATAAAATCGGGGATGTCTCGCGTGTCAACAGTTTTCACAACCTTAACTGTTTTCCAGTCGGAGGGTATTTCTATTTTTGTAGCATCACCGCCACGATCGATGGCAGCATGATTCATTTTAACGATTTCTTCACCCTTGCGTCTAAAGTCTTTAACAATGGCTTTCTTCATGTAATCAACCGCTGTAGCGTAAGGAATAACGTTTGAAATTTTGAAGAAGGTTGACTGCATGATGGTGTTGGTGCGTCCGCCAAGGCCGATTTCTTCCGCTATTTCAGTGGCATTGATGATATAGAAGTTGATTTCATGTTCGGCCATAAAAAGTTTCATGTGATCCGGTATCCTGGTTTTCGTCTCTTCAACGCTCCAGGTACTATTGAGTAGGAAGGTACCACCTTTCTTAAGGCCTTTGAGCATGTCGTATTTTTCGAGATAAGCCGGAACATGACAGGCAACAAAATCGGGTGTATTCACCAGGTAAGGTGAGCGGATCGGTTTGTCGCCAAAGCGTAAATGCGAGGTAGTTACACCACCCGATTTCTTTGAATCGTAAGCAAAATATGCCTGACAATATTTATCCGTTGTATCACCAATGATCTTAATTGAGTTTTTATTGGCTCCTACAGTTCCATCGGCACCGATTCCATAAAACTTTGCCTGGTATGTGCCTTTATCTGCAAGGTCAATTTCAGGAAGCAGTGGAAGCGAAGTAAAGGTTACATCATCAACTATGCCTAACGTAAAGCCGTTCTTAGGTTCAGCACTCTTCAGGTTGTTGATTACTGAAATTATCATTGAAGGAGTCGTATCTTTTGAACTAAGTCCGTAACGGCCGCCAACAACAAGTGGTTTATTTGGCCTGTCGTAGAAAAGGTCTTTTACATCCAGATACAATGGTTCGCCATTGGCACCGGGTTCTTTTGTACGATCGAGAACGCAAATCCGTTTTACACTTTCTGGTACAACCCTGAAGAAATATTTTGCAGAAAATGGCCGGTAAAGATGAACGGAAACAAGTCCGATTTTCTCACCCTTTGCATTCAGGTAGTCAATAACTTCTTTAATTGTATCAGTAATTGAGCCCATAGCAATCAGCACATTCTCAGCATCGGGGGCTCCGTAGTATGTGAATGGGTGATACTCGCGTCCGGTAAGTTTGGTAATCTGCTTCATATAATCCTCGACCAGATCAGGAAGAACATCATAATAGGAGTTAGCAGCTTCACGCGACTGGAAATAAATATCAGGATTCTGAGCGGTACCACGGGTTACCGGACTCTCCGGATTTAATGCACGATCGCGAAAAGCTTTAAGGGCATCCCAATCCAGCATGGCTGCCATGTCTTCATTTGATGGCGCTTCAGCTTTCTGAATTTCATGTGAAGTGCGGAAGCCATCGAAGAAATGGAGGAAAGGAACCCTTGATTTAATGGCTGCAAGATGGGCAACACCAGCTAAATCAAGAATTTCCTGAACACTGCCAGTAGCCAGCATGGCGAATCCTGTTTGCCTTGTTGCATAAATATCAGAATGGTCGCCAAAAATAGACAATGCCTGAGCGGCAAGGCTACGGGCAGACACATGGAATACAGCCGGAAGTAATTCACCCGAGATTTTATACATATTCGGGATCATAAGCAACAATCCCTGCGATGCAGTATATGTTGTGGTTAAAGCGCCTGCCTGCAACGAGCCGTGTAAAGCGCCTGCTGCTCCGGCTTCTGACTGCATTTCAGTCACTTTAACTGTTTCGCCAAAGATGTTTTTACGGCCAAAAGCTGCCCATTCGTCAACATATTCCGCCATGGTTGAGGAGGGTGTGATGGGATAAATTGCTGCCACTTCACTAAACATATACGCTATATGTGCAGCGGCGTAATTTCCGTCACAGGTAACAAAATTTTTCTTTTTTGTCATATCAGTTATTATTTAAAATGCTCATTAACAAGTACTCCCAGCATTTGCTGAAAAGCACGGCAAAATTACTTATTTAAAAAGAAACAGAGGCATAATTTACAAAGGAATACAAGCCCGGATAGTCTATTTATAATGAATTTAATTAAGGGCAATCGAAAACTGCCCCGGTGCAGACAAGTGGTTTATGAATATTTTTCAGGCAGGTAACGATGTGGGGGTGGTCCGGTTTATTTTTAATCCGGCTCTGCCAAACAAACCCGGAAGTAGCCTGAACTGAAGTTTTTGTTAACCAAAAACAACCTTCCACCCAATGGGCGTAAAATATTATTTGGTTTTTTAAAAAGAGCAGTTATATTTGTTTAATGAGAATCAGGAAATACGCCTGCATCCTTCTGAATTTCCAGCAACTTAGACTGAAATATTCAAGTAATCTGACTTTAACCATCAAGACTGACACATGGCTGGAAAATATATAAAATTACTGCTATTATCGATGGTCCTTTTCTCCTTCTTTTCTGATTACGCAGGGAATATTGTACCAGTGCCTATCGATTCCGTTGACTATAAGCGGATTCAGCATAAGAAAGTACGCAAACTGATCATTATGCAAAAGCATTTTGGGGCAAAAACATTTAATGATATTCATACGGTATGCTACAATCCGGCAGACTCATCAGATTACCACATATTTAATAAATCACAACTTATCAGGCAGAATATTCATGTGGTTTGGAATAATCTTATCCATCAGTCACCCAGTGAAGAATTTGATGGAAAAATTGTAACCTTTGGTTTATTATACTCAAAAAAACACAATAATTTACTTTACAAAGATGAGTCTTACGACGGCATTGAGGAAGGCCAGATTTTATTCTTTAACCTGCGTGTGCTGAGCGGCATTAAAAACCTGGCTGTTGCACTGGAGGTTACCCGAAAAGATAACGATCGGAAAACAATTGAATATTGCTATGTAGATCATGGCGAAACCAAAGGCACACAGCAGTTTTCCTTAGAATCTACTCCCGATGGATTTACGAAGATTACACAGGTAACCAGATACAGATGCCAGTCACGGCTGCGCGACCGCCGGCTTTATTCCTTTTTTCATAATCGCATTGTAAAAGAGTTTTTCGATTCTATAAAAAGAAAAAGCGAAAAAGAACAGATAGTTGTAGCCGGGGAAATTTAGATTGGAAAAATAATGAAGGTTTCTGAAAAACCATGTCTAAGACAACGTGGCAACAGGTTTGCCGCGACCGGACTGGCTTTGACCCGGGAAAATACCCAGGTTCTGCCAGATGCAAAAAAAGATGAAATAATAATCCGGAAAACAGCTACG
>JBBQIQ010000098.1:0-15586 GCA_038325075.1 Bacteroidales bacterium
ACCTTATGCCGCACTTATCGAAGGAATAGGCAGTACATGCGGGGCTTTTTGTATGATTCAGCCAGTATTCGAATCCGGGAATGACTTATGGTGTGCGCGTTTGAACAATGATGTCATCTGGAATTTTGACCCCGAAAATCCTTGTCTGCTCATGGTTGGTGTTGAAGAACCTGAGCCAATACAGGAATTTGCAATTTATCCGAATCCATCCAGTGGATTGTTCTATATCCGGTTAACATCTAAGACCAGTAGAGCGTTGGTTTTCAATTCAATAGGGAAACAGATTGTTATTCTAAATGATATTAATAAACCGATTGACCTTTCAGAACAACCGAATGGTGTTTACCTGGTGAAATTGGTTAATAATAACAACGAAGCGATGGTCAGGCGAATTGTGCTGAAGAAGTAAGTGATTCTGGTCACTGAATGTTAATCCCAGCCCATTAATTGCTTTTACTTTTGGGATCAGCATTATTTTCCACACCGGAAAATTTGTTTCTGATTCGTTTCAGAAATACCCAATCCTCGCGGCTGAAACGCAGAATCGCCCTCACCCGCATCCCACTTATCCGCGAATATGCAATCAGATAAGATACCGAGCCTATGGTATAGCTGATATTGGTAGCCATTACTGATCCAATGGCTCCGTAACCGGGAATCAGGAGGTAATTCAACACAACATTTAGCACCAAAGCCGGCAGAAAAGCTTTCAGGGCCACCTCAGGACGACCCATGCCGGAGAGTTGACCGCTCAGAATACGGAAAACAATCACCATCAGAATTCCCGGCAGAATGGTTTGCATAATCAGCACACTGGAACGGAATTTTTCACCAAAAACCAATGGAACCACCCAGGGTGACAAAAAGACAATAAACAGAGAGATAACCAGCCCAAAAACCAGGGAAATCCTCAGCAGCCGGGCCGTACTGCTGTTCATTGCTTTGCTGTCCGTTGCATTAGCCGAGCGGCTCATCACCACCACACTGATGGCCAACGGAATTTGCCAGAGAAGTTCAGCCACCGAAACACCCAGGGAATAAATCCCGACTTCTGCCGGAGTGGACAAGGCTTTGAGCAACAACACATCGAGGCGGTAATTCAACTGTATTACCAGAAATGAGAGGGCATACACCACACCCATACCGATCAGGCCTTTTAACAATGGATTTTTAACGGAAATACTGACCTTAAAACGGCGAAGCAGCATCACAACTGCAACCACTGCAACGATAAAATTCGCTAAAAGCAACGACAGCAATGCACCGTTTAATTCCCATTTTAAAATCAACACAAACAGCGTGGCGAAAATCAGCACCAGCGACCCGGTCAGCCAGTTCATCAGGTTGGCCTGCGGTATTTCTTCCTTTCCAAGAAACACCCCACCGGTATAAATCGTCGTCAGCCGCATTGGGATGATCAGCAGGGCCATTCCAATCAGCATGTAGGTATAGCCTTCGGTACTCACAAAAAAGTAAGCCACGCCGCTGAATATCATACCGAGTATGGAAGTGAAGAGCAGGATCGTAAGTACCGCTGAAACGATGCGGTTATCATCCTCTTTGCCCGACCCGATCATATAAACCGTTGTCGCCCTGATGCCCATCTGAAAGAAACTGACCACCAGCATTGGCACAACAAGGATGGCAGTGTACAATCCATAATGCTCCGGACCCAGAATCCGGGTAAGCAGTACGACCAGCAACAGGTTGGTAATCAGCGTAAAAATATTACTGCTGAATACACTGGCAATATCATGAAAATAGGATCGTTTGGCCAATTCCGGGACTTTCTGAGGATTTTCTGGTAAAGCAAAAGTAGGGAAAAAGAGGTAGAATTAATTTCTCGTATGTAACTCAGGGTTAGATTTAGGTTGTGCTTCGGCTTCGCTCAGCAACCAAGGTTGAGGCGATGAGCTGAGCGCAGCCGAAGCTTTGAGATTGAGCCAGATGCAAATATTAAGTTGTGGAATCATGCTTAGGGGTTGCTTAACCTTAGCCTTAACCTTTTCAAAGCTTCGCAAAGAAAATTATTCTTATTCGGGCTATAAATACCTTTTTTTGAGGGACTAATTTCCAATTTCCAGGGCCCTGCTATTGCTGAAAAATCAGACTGCCGCGCTCTTCGTCATTTTCTATCCGCAAATGCGCATCGATCTCCTGCTGCATCTCTTCAACATGAGAAATTACCCCAACAATCCGGTTCTCCAGACGCAACGACCTCAGCGTATCGAATACCGTTGCCAGTGCAGCTTTGTCAAGAGACCCAAATCCTTCATCAAGAAAGAAAAAATTCTGATTCGATTCAGTAATTTTCTGAATATTGTCGGCCAATGCCAGGGCAAGCGACAACGCCGCCTGAAAGGTTTGCCCGCCCGAAAGTGTTTTTACATGGCGGACCTTGCCCCCATTCATAAAATCGCGGACCTGAAAATTATTGTCTGTAGTTATTTCGAGGCTCAGCTTTTGCCTTGTAAGCTGAAAAAAGCGGTCGTTCGCGGCATTGCAGAGGTTTTGAAGATACACAGAGGAAATGTAGTTCACAAATCCACTCCCTTTGAAAAGAGCTTTCAATGTCCTGATGTTTTCGGCACGCAACTCAAGACTTTCCAGCGACTTCCTAAGCTCGGACTGACTTTGCAGATTTTCCCTTAACTGCTTTAACAGAGCTTCCACCTTGCCAAGTTCCTGATTTTTCAGGTTTACGTCAGCTTTGAGGTGCTCCATCTGGTCAAGAATTCGCTGATGGGCTTCAGAATCGTAAATGCTTTCGCCCATCTCACGCTGAAAATGGTCTGTCTGGGTTTGTATCAGAACCAACTGTTGCCTGAAATCGGTCAGCTTTTGCTTTTCCCGCTCCAGATCAATGGACTGAGCCAGAATCTGCTCAACCTCTTCAAGGCTTGTAAACCTGGCAGACTCCAGACGCGATAAAAGCTGATTTTGCAGAATACTATTGGACTCGTGCTCCTGCTGAAGTTCATTTTTAAGGGCGTTAAGACTTCCGATCAGTGTATCTTTTGTCGTTCGCAAGACGGTCAGTCTGGTGGTAATTTCAGTGAACTGCTTTTCGAGCAATGCATGCTTTTGCAGCAGGCCACCTTTTTCCGATTCAATCTGACCCTGAGACACTTTTTTATATTGCTCAATATCAATCATCCTGAGCTGTTCCGAAAGTGTTTTGATTTCGGTCAATCCAATGGTGAGCGCCGTGTTTATTTTATCGATTTCGACCTGGAATTTCTCTTTGCTGACAACTTCCTTTTCTAACAATCTGGCCGCTTTTTCAAGTGCAGACTCTTTTTCCTTTAACAACGACTTGATGGTTTCTGAATCCTTAAATGCCTGATTTACGGCGCTTTCGTCCTGGTACTCACCCCAATGATACAAAGCTGTATGGCTTGCTGATTTCAAATCGGTTTCTGTCTTTTTCAGCAACAATTCATCCGATTTTTCGATATTGAATTTCAAGCGGTTGCCAATATCATTCAGTTCAATGATGTGCTTGCCGGCCAGGGTAATTTCATTTTCAAGGCCCGCTTTTGTTTCCGATGCTTCGGCCAAAGCCCCTGCCACACTGGCTGCATTGAAAACAGCCGGATGGCGGGTTGATCCGCAAAGCGGGCATGCTTCGCCATCATGCAGGTTCACCGCGTATTCTTCAAGCCTGGTCTGCACACGGTAATGCTCCATCTGGCTATCAAGCGATGCAATTTGTCTTTTTGTCCATTCAATTTTCTCATTTAAAAACAGAACTCCTTCTTCTACAGTGGCTTCAGGTGCCAGTCCTTCAAAAAACGGGTTGGTAGTAAACATCTTATAAGCATCGGTCATTCTCTGGATTTCCAGTTGAACTCCTTCTGCCGCTTTCTTGTTGTCAATAAACTGCTTGTTCAGATTGAGCTTTTCAGAATACCATATCCTTACCTGTGAAAGCACATTGAGGTCGGGTAATTTTGCCTTTTCCGATCTGATTAAAAGTTCAAGATTCTCCTTTTCAATTTTCAGGTGTTGAATAGATTCCAATGTTTTCTCCAATATAAGACTGCCCTTGCTGATGCGTTCTTCATCGTTCGAGGCCATAGCCTGTAAAGTATTCACGCGGGCCATTTTCCCCAGCTCTTCTGCCCGTTGCCTGAGCAATTCGCGCCGATCGTATTCCTCTTTTAGCTTAATATAAGCCGTTTCGGAAAATGCGATTTCTTCTTCCGCCATTTTAAGTTTTGAAGATTCAAGCCCGATTTGTTCGTTTTTCTGTGCAATCTTTTTATTGCCTGTAGCCAGCGCATCCAACAAACTTTTAAACTTAAGAAAGCACTCTTCATATTTTCTGACCCGGTTTTCCAGCAAAGTGAATTGTGGTTCCTGTTCCTTTAATAGTTGAAGCAACCGCTGCGATTCAACCAGTTTTTTAGCCAATACCTGTAGCTCCTGCCATTTTGTTTCCTGCAATTGCTGAGCGGCAAGCGTTTTGGTTTGTTCTTCGAGTTCACGTTTCAGCAATGACAGTTGTTCATCATACAGTATAACCTGCGCAGGATCAATCTCACCAAGTTGCTGCAACTGCCCTTCGATGTGTTGCTTTTGTGCATTGTTTTTCGCTTCGAGCGATGTCACTTTGAAGAACAGTTCAAACTTTTCAAGATTGAACAGCTCTTTCATCATCTGGGTGCGGTCTTTGTTGCCCAATCCCAGGAATTCCTGAAACTGCCCCTGTGGGATAATGATGGTGCGTTTGAAATTCTCGTAACTCAGCCCAATGGCTTTCTCAAGGAAATCAGGTTCGATGGGCACCCAGTTTCCGCTGATATTCCGGTAGGCCGTTCGTTCCAGTGTTTTAACATCGTCAAACTTTTTGCTGTTGCGACGCCCTTTTACCACGGCCATGTAGGCGGTTTGATCCCTGCCGGTTTCGAAAACGAATTCAATGAAAAGATCATCCGACTTCAGGTTCATCATGTTGTAATTGCGATTGTCGCCCGAAAGGTTGAGCCGGTCAGTTTTGCCGTAAATGGCAAAAATAATGGCTTCGAGTATGGCCGATTTACCGCTGCCCACGGCACCAAAAATACCGAAAAGATGCGCCGACGTCAACTTTGTAAAATCGATGGTTTGCCGCTCCTGATAGGAGTACAAACCCTGTAAGGTTAGTTTTATCGGGATCATTGTTCGTCTGCAGCAAGAATTTCGGTAAATAAACTGATGATTTCTTCGTTGGGCTCCTGCCCTTTTGCATGCCGGAAATAATCGCGGAACAACTCTTCCATGCTGCGCGTCAGGTCAATATTCTTTTTATTGCCGGCGATTATTTCACCTGCATTTTTAACCTCGGGAATGATTGAAACTATTCCATTGTGTGCTGAGCTCAGCTGTTTCCGCTCCAGGGCAGTCAGGAAGGTATCGGTAACGATGGTTAGTTCTGCCAGGCAATCGGGATTTTCGCCGAGCCATAGCAATGCATCGGCAATTCCTTCGGCCCGTTTCCGCAGGAGTTTTTTACCTTTTGTGAGTTCAATCTGACGAACGACGGCTGTTTTGCCGGGCTCAACATCTATCAGCAATATGTATTTTCTCTGGTTGGTTTCTCCAAAACTGTAGGAAAGCGGGCTGCCACAGTAATAAACCGGGCAGGGCACCGAATCGACCCTGTGCATGCGGTGCAGGTGACCAAGCGCCGTGTACTGTATTTGTTCCGGAATGTTCTCAGTGTACAATACCTGTGCGCCGCCCACGTGCAGAATGGGCTTCTCATCGGCCGGCTCCTCCGGCAATACATCGCCCTTTCTGATCAGGAATAAATGACTGATCAGGATGTTTACTCCTTGATTATCGCAATATTGACCGGCAAGTGCCTGCCAGTTCTGCTGTAGCAGCACACGCAAATCCTCTTCGCTGTTTTCATGCCCCAGGTATGTTTTCAGCCTTATTTCATTGGCATAGGGCGTCAATAGCAGACGCAAAGGCGTGCTTTTACCCGGAAGCTGAAGTTCCATAAAGCCTTCCGAACTTTGCATAACCTTCAGTCCCGATTCCAGCTCAAACGGGGCAACCACTGAGTTGGGATAACCGGCAAAGATGATTCCGCACTCGCGGGCCAGCGGATCGGGCGCCTCAATGCGGTCGGGCGAATCGTGGTTGCCGGCAATGGCAATAATAGGTCTGCTGCCATTGTTGGAAAGCCGTTTCAACGATTTGTAGAACAAATCAATGGCATCAGATGACGGATTAAACGTATCGAACAGATCGCCTGCCACCAGCACGGCATCAACCTGTTCGCGGTCGGCCAGTTCGCAGATCTCCTGCAAAACAGCCCGTTGTTCTTCCATTCTCGAAAAATCTTCGAGGCGTTTGCCTAAGTGCCAGTCGGAGGTGTGAAGGATTTTCATAAAACCAGTTGTAATTGCATGATAAAATTCAGAATATCCTGAAAATCAGGAAAATTTACTCATCATCAAAAACTCTTCTTCATAAATAATTCTGATGTTGCAACCCTGATTGATCAGTTCCTGAATTTTGGCCATTTTTGAAGGTCCGGGAGAAGTACCGGTAATAACAAAATGCGTCCGGCCCGAGATGGATGTATCAATATCGCCACCCATATTCTTAACAATCCCCGCGGCTTCCTTCCGGCTAACAGCAATCAGCACGCCGGTAAAAACAACCTTTTTTGCATAAAACGGACTGGCATTGTCTGCGTTTCCCAAATCAGGCTTCAATACATTTCCACAAAGCTGTTCATGACCTTCCGAAACAAAAGAGCCGGCGGACTTTGCAGGCCGGAGCTGCAGTTTCGATAAGTCCGGTTCTATTCCATTCAACAGGTTAAGATACACCCTGGCGCATGCCACCGCGTCGCTACAGGCATCGTGATGACGTCTTAATTCAATTTCATAGGCGTCACAAATTGCGTCAAGCTTATGCCCTGTTCTTTTATAGGTGCAATCGCATTTAAAATCCGGAATTGGTATATTATAGTAACCAAGCGTTTGCTGAAGACAATTGATGTCGAAAGCCGCATTGTGCGCCACCAGGCATTTTCCTTCAAGAAACGGCCAGATTTCCTTCCAGACCTGAGGAAAAAACGGAGTCCGTGCTGTCATTCGCGGTGTTATTCCATGGATTTGGGTATTCCAGAAAGAATACTCATTCCCGGGCGGTTGTACCAATCTGGAGATAGTTTTGGTAATTTCTCCATTTTCAACAATGGCCAGTCCAATCTGACAAATGCTCCATCGTTTGCCGACAGCGGTTTCTACATCTAAAGCGATAAAATTCACAGGATAAAGTATTTATGTTGAATTCATTCCTTCATCATAATCTGAACATGAAGATCCGCCATGCTCCTAAAATCACAAAGCCCTATAAGGTGAATCTCTTTCTTCCAATGCGCTTCACTTATATATTTAGAGAATCTGATACCATTAATCCGTTTCGTTCATCTTCGCAAATGCCCGTTCGCAAAGCTCCTTAGCGGTAATCTTATCGAAGAAGAGATATGGCGGTATATTGGCTCCGAACTTATTAAGTACATCCTGCTGAAGCTGAACAGCCTTCATTGAATTCAGTCCGTAGGTAGAAATCGGTTTCATCAGATCGATCCGCTCAAACGGCACCTTCAGGTGGATGTGTATCCAGGCCATCAGCCAGGCCTGAAGTGAGGTAAGATCAAGTTGTTGCTGAGCAGCTTCATAATCCGCTACTTGCGTAAGTAAGGATTCTCCCACCACCTGCAATGACTTTTCAAGAAAACCCAGCCGGCAGGCCCTGCGCTGTATCTTTCCGCTTGAGGTTTTGAGAATACTCGCTGTACGCAACAACTGAATGGCATAGACTTCAAGCTCGAATTCACCGGATATCTGCTCTCGGATCGCATCGCACACCTGATTGGTATCAAGTTCTCTGAGGGAAGACCTTTGTACCTCGGCTATGATCACCAGCCTTTCCTGATCTCCCTCTTCCACCGTGAAAGCAGCGCTGGCATTTGCCTGCAGGGCAGGATGGCTTTTCTCTGCGAAGTATTCGATATCCTGAGGATAGTAATTACGACCATGCACAATAATCACATCCTTGAGCCTTCCGGTAATGTAAAGTTCTCCGTTGTGAAAGAAACCCAGATCTCCTGTGCGCAGGTATTTTGTTTCATCCTGACCTAAAAGGGTGGCCGCGAACATCTTTTCTGAAAGATCAGGTTTATTCCAGTAACCAATGGTTATGCTGGTTCCCGATGTCCATATCTCACCAACTTCAGAAGCCTGACAGAGAGTCCGGGTTTCCGGATTTACAATTTTCACTTTAGTATCCAGCCATGGAAACCCTACACCGGTTAGATACCGTGCATCGGGTTCATCTCCAGTTCCGGCAACAATTTTATTCTGTTCCAGCGCATTCCCTGAAACACAAAGGTAAACAGGCCCGCGCATGGAGGGCGGACCCGAAGTAATCAGGGTAGTTTCGGCCATACCGTAGCATGGGTAGAGCATTTCAGGCTTTAGCCCAAAGGGTGTATAAACTTCAACAAACCTGTCGAAAGTTGATTTGCGAATGGGTTCTGCACCACAATAAATTGTTTTGATCGAAGTCAGGTCAAGACCTTCGCGTTCTTCTTCACTGGAGTTGTCCGATAAAAGATCAAAGGCAAAATTAGGTGCCCCACCCATGGTACCGCGGTATTTCGAAAATGCTTTCAGCCAGCGGATTGGTTTCTGCAGGAAGGCAACCGGTGCCATTAAAACACTCGGGAAACCAGTAAAAACCGGCTGGAAAATCTGGCCAACCAGCCCCATATCGTGAAAACTTGGCAACCAGGAAACGCCAATGCTTTGTTGCGAAAAACTAAAACTCTGTCTGATAAAATCGCAGTTGCGCATGATGTTGCTGTGCGCAACCATAACACCCTTGGGAGCTCCGGTTGAGCCGGATGTATATTGAAGCAAAGCAATATCACCTGGTTTGGTTTGAATGGTAAACAGCGTTGTTGTATTGCCGGCCTGGTCACCATCACTTACCAGCCAGAGCATGGATTTTAACTCATCAACATCAGAAAAATTCTTTTCTGAAGCATCGAAAATCTCTGTGGTTGACATAACCACCGAAGCACCGGAATCCTCCACCATCAGCCGGATTCGCTCAAGGGACCGGTTTTTACGCGGTGGATAGGCCGGAACAGCAATAATGCCGGAATACAGGCACCCAAACAACGCCTTGATAAATTCCATGCCCGGAGGATACAACATCAGCGCCCTGTCGCCTTTTGCAGCCACAGCAGTGAGCTTTGCTGCTGTCTTTTTTGCTGTTTCATCCAAAACCCGGTAGCTGATCCTGGTTTCGACTGATTCACCATCTTCGAGGAAAACAAAAGCAGTCTTGTCAGGGGTCTGCTCTGCACGCATCTGCAAAACATCGGGCAGTGTATAGCCTAAGGTATCAGTATCACTGTATATTTCACTCAGAAAATCAATCAAAGCCATAAGGTTGTCTTTAGTGCTGTGCAAAAATAGAAAACTCCGGCGGATAAAAAGCGCCCGTTCAGAAAACCAGGGGAATGAGGAAGCCTGGAAACAAAAAATTTCCAATCCAGTCCTGATTAATAGACTTCCGGTCGTTTTAAAGGGTTGAGACTTACCCTGATTTTCAAACAGACATGCGAGGATTATCAGGAAAAACGAGCTCCTGAAAACAAGGGGAAAACCGGCGAAAAAAACGGATCTCAAGTAATACCAAAGTTGAGCGATTGGAGTGTTGCGATAAATCGCTTTACTTAGGTAAACCCCGATTTGGAAATTGTTGAACCCTGAAAATGATTATCAGTGAATTGCTTACAATTTCCTTATCGATTGAGCAATTTTCTTCTTCAAATCGCTCAATTTGGGTAATAGTCAGCTTGATGGAGTAAAGATAATAAATCGAAAGCGCCTGTCAAGTCTCAGGCTCCAGGAGACTGCTTAATTTTTTTTAACTCTTTGAACTGGCTTGTCCTTTAGACCTTACGTTTCCGGCTTTCTTTCTCGTCTTTCTGAACTCTGGCCGGCATAAAGGCATAATCGCTGACCAGGCCGAGCTTTATAGCATGTTTGGTCAGGCCAACCAGCGATCTGGAATTTATTTTTCTGAGAATATTCTTTCGGTGTGTTTCAACTGTGCGTGCGCTGATACGGAGCATATAAGAAATCTCAACGGTACTGTATTCGCAGGCAACCAGGCCTAAAACCTGCTTTTCGCGGTCGGTAATATTGCTGTTGATTTCAGAATGCTCCATGGTAATTCCTGTTTTTTTACAAAACTACCATAAGACGGAGCAGATTGAAATACAGAATTTTAGGTATTTTATCTACGCATTGCTACTGACTGAAGTCAACCAGATTGTTTTCGATGGCGAATTTAATAAGTCCCACCAGGGTGCGGGTATTGGTTTTCTGAATGATGTTTTTACGGTGGGTATCAACTGTTCGTTTGCTGATGAAGAGCTTATCGGCAATTTCTTCGCTGGAAAATTCTTCCATAATCAACTTTACAATTTCAATCTCACGGGGAGTAAGCAGGGCCGTATTCTTTTCAATGGTTTTCTGCCTTTTCATGCGCGTCATCATGATGTTCAGCACTTCGTTGCTGTAGTAGGTACTGTTATCAGCAATGCGGTGTATGGCATTCATGAGTTCCTGCCTGCCTGTGTTTTTGAGTATGTAACCCTCTGCTTCCGACATAAGGATTTCACTCACAATTTCGCGGTCGTTATACATGGAAAGTACCAGTACTTTAACGTCCGGATAACTCAGTTTTACCAACCGCGTAAGTTCAACCCCCGACATGCCGGGCATGCTGATATCGGTGATCAGCAGGTCGGGTTGTTGTTTTCTGATAAACTCAAGTGCATCAATGCCATTACTGACTTCGCCCACTATCTGAATGTTTTTCTCCCGTTTGAGCAAGGCCTTTAAGCCATCGATAAACATCTGATGATCATCTGCAATCAATACCCTTACAGGTTTGTTTTCTTCGTCGCTCATAGTGCCAGTTTGCTGAAATTTATGATGATGTTGGTACCTGCACCCGGGCTGGAATGCAGCTTCATATTTCCATTGAACAGGGATACCCGGCTTCTGATGTCTTCCCATCCGATGCCTTTACTGTTGCTTAGGGCATTCTCAGGCATTCCTTTTCCATTGTCTGTAATATCGAGTTTAAGGCTTTCACCTTCCTTTGTCAGATTTATAAAGATGGTCGAGGCACCGGCATGTTTCAGTATATTGTTTACAGATTCCTGAACAACCCTGTAGAGGGCAATTTCAAAATCCTCCTGAAGACGCTTGTCAATGCCGCTTGTTTCAACCACGACTTTCACCTGTTTGCCCGAATTGATCTTGGAAGCCATATCATAGAGGGCAGCCACCAATCCAAGGCTGATCAGGGCCGAAGGCATCAGGTTATGCGAGATATTCCGGAGGTCGGTTATTGCCTGGTCAATCAGCGATTCTGCGTTTCGGACCACTTCCATGTCCTTTTCACCGGCAACATCTTCAAGCACCGAAACATTCAACCGGGCGGCAGAGAGCAATTGACCCAGGCCATCGTGCAATTCCATGGCAATGCGTTTGCGTTCACCTTCTTCCGCATTTACAACAGATGAATATGCCTCTTTTTGAATCAGCCGCTTTTCGTGTTCAGCCTCTATTTTAAGGCGGTATTTTGACCGGATGTACCACACGGTAGCACCTGAAACAACAAGCAGAAGAAGAATCGCTGCAATCATCAACTGAGTGCGGTTACGGATTTTTTGCTGTTTGATTTCAAGGTTTTTAATCCGGTTCTCCTTTTGCAAAAGGACGATTTCCCCCTCACTTTTCTCCGTTTCGTAAAGGGCGCGCATCTCGGCCGTGCTGCGGCTCATGTTTTCGGAATACAAGGAATCTTTCAACGAATCCATCACAAGGTATGATTTATAGGCTTTGAAATAGTTGCCTGAATTGCCAAAAAGCATGGTATATGCATCATATACCTTAGCCAGGCGTGATACAGATTTGATTTCGGTGGCTATGATCCTGGCTGAGTCAATCATGGCTTCAGAAGCCTGATAATCTTTGGTGCGCAGGTATGCCATACCCGTATTGATGTATGTAAATATCAATCCGTTATAATCTTCAACCTCGCGGTGATAAATGGCTGATCTTCGGTACATGTCGAGGGCTTTGCGGAAATCCTTCTTATCCATGTAATTAAGCGCCAGATTGTTCAACAGAATTCCCAATCCGTATTTATCGCCTAATTCTTCTTTTATTCTGAGCGATCTCAGGTAATAATCAAGTGATTTTTCACTCTTGTCTAATTCCGAATAGGTCATCCCTAAGTTGGTCAACGAAGCCCCAATGCCATATTTGTCCTGAATTTTCTCCCTTATCTTCAATGATTTTTCGTGAAAGTTGAGCGCGGTCTGGTATTGTTTCATATCATAATACACTAACCCAAGATTATTGCAGGCATTCCCGATGCCTTTTTCATCTTTTTGCCTTTCAAAAATCCTGAGGGCATCATAATAGGCTTTAATGGCCAGACTGAAATGCCCCCGGTTTTTATGCACCATTCCAATGTTGTTGTATGCACTGGCCAATATTTTGAGATAGCCGGTTTCTTTACTGAATTTTACCGACTGGTTGTAATAGAACAGCGCGCTGTCGTATTCTGACTTAATATCAAAAACCACCCCCATGAGGTTGTTCGAAACAGCCAATCCACGCCTGAAGTTAATTCGTTTGGCTTCGTCAAGTGCTTCACGGGTATATTGATAGGCCTTTTCTGTGTCTTTATACCAGAAGTTGATGGAAAGGCGGTTTAAGGCATTCACCAGATTGGTGTCTTTGGCTGCGCCGGTTTTTATAGCCCGTTCAAGACTGTCGGCGGCAGGGTTTTGTGCCGAATCGGGTTTCAGAAAAAAAAGTATAATCAGGAGGATTAAAAGGTATTTTATCATAATCTTGAGGCGTATTCCGGGTTTTGCCTTAAACAATTTGTACATAACATGAATGTAACTGCATTGTTTGTGGAGTTTAACAGATTTTATTGCAAACCATAATACGAAAAGCAAAGGTATGCCTTTGGGCACAAATACAAGAACCCCGGTACTTTTCTTTAAGTACCGGGTTCGGGAAAAATATCTGTATTATTTCAGTTATTTTGTGTTACGCACAAACCGGAGTTCATCAATCAGGTTCTGTGCGTTGGCGAATTTGTCAATAATAAGCATAACATAGCGGATATCAACATTGATTGTCCTTTGCAGTTCCGGCTCAAATGCAATATCGCCGCTCATTGCTTCCCAGTTTCCATCGAAAGCCAACCCGATCAGATCGCCGTTGCCATTTAAAACCGGACTTCCTGAGTTACCGCCGGTGATGTCGTTATTGCTTAAAAAGCAAACCACCATTTTACCGTTTTTATCGGCCCATTTGCCAAATTCCTTTTTCTCAATAATCTCTTTCAGCCTGGCAGGTACGATGAATTCGTCATTGGTCGGGTCTTCTTTTTCCAGAATGCCTTCTGCATAAGTTACATAATCGTAATGAACCGCATCGGCCGGAAAATAATCGAGCACCTGGCCAAAGGTTACCCGCATGGTCGAGTTTGCATCGGGATAATAAACCTTATCGGGATTTGATTTTCTCAACCCGTCAACAAACAGGCGCTGGGCCTTTTTCAGTTTTTCGCCAAGCGGTGCTGCACCCATGTTTTCGGTCATAAATGAGCTATAGAACGAATTGGTAAGTTTGTAGGCCAGGTCTTTCTCAAAAACCTTGAGTGAAGGTTTGGCCAGAAATGCTTCATATTTTTCAGGGGTAGTTAGAACAGATGTTTCAAACATTTTTTTGGCAAACAGATTTACATCCCCCTTGAATTTTTTATCGATCAGGTTGAAGATATCAGGCAATTCATCTTTAGGAATATCCTGGCGGTATATTTCGAGGATAGCAGCCACAATTTTTTCTTCAGTGGCAGGATTGTAGTTTTTAAACTGTTCCTTGCCCATAGCGTAAAACGGGGCCAGCGAAGCCTGCAGTTCTTCACCTTTCTGGCCACTCTTCAGAATGTTGATCATCCCTTGTGTCTGCATTGGGAATTGCATCATCTGGGAACCGAAAAATGAAATCTGAAGGTACCAGAGTTTCGTATTGTATTTCGATTCAGCGTAAGCAGAATAAACATCAGACATATCCTGAAGGACAGTTCCATACATGGCTTTACGGCTTTCTTCGGCACTTACCCAGGAAGTGAATTTATCTTCAATGGCCTTTTTCTTGTCGTAAACATCGAGGCGTTTAAGGCCACGGGTTTCTCCGATTTTGTTTTTCCAGAAGTTTGCCAGGCCGGCATAATTTGATGCGTATTGGATACGGACTTCATTGCTTTTATCCATATCGGATTTCATGATTTCCAGGATTTTACCACCTACTTTTATGATTGCCGGGTTTATCTCGTTGATGGTAGCCTGAATGCCGTGCGAGGTGCGATAACGATCGGTGCTACCGGGATAGCCCCATATCATGGCATAATCGCCACGTTCGACACCATCGAGTGAAATTTTCAGGAAGTGTTTTGGCTTCAATGGAATATTCTCTTTTGAATAAGGGGCCGGTTTGCCATCCGGACCGGAATAAATCCGCAGGATGCTGAAATCGCCGGTATGGCGGGGCCACATCCAGTTATCGGTATCGCCGCCAAACTTGCCAATGGCTGAGGGAGGCGCACCTACCAGGCGGATGTCTTCGTAAACTTCATAAACAAAACGGTAGTATTCATTACCATTGTAAAAACCCTTTACTGAAACCTCATATTTACCATCGGCAGCTTCTTCCTGTTTGAGAAGCTCAACTAATTTACCAATGGCTGCAGAACGCTCACTCTCAGTCATTTCAGGTTTTACTTTTTCAAGCACCCTTGAGGTCACATCATCCATTTTTACAAGGAACGAAACCGATGAGCCTTCATTCGGAAGTTCTTCCTCAAGGCTGCGGGCCCAGAATCCATCGGTAAGGTAATCATGCTCAACCGAACTATGTTGCTGTATGGCATCATACCCACAATGATGATTGGTAAAAAGCAACCCTTTGTCCGAAACAACCTCGGCGGTGCAGGAGCCGCCATTCAGGCTGACAATGGCATCTTTCAGACTCGAGTTGTTGATGTCATAAATTTCTTTTGGGGTCAGCTTCAGACCCCTCTTCTGCATGTCAACATAATTGAGCCGTTCGACAAACATAGGCAACCACATGCCCTCATCGGGTGGGTTTCCTGCACGTAGTCCAATGCTTAGGGCTACAAGCATAATCAGTGTAAAAATGATTTTCTTCATTGGTTTTTGATGTTTAATTTGTTTAACGTTGAATCTGCCATTTATAATTGAAAAATGCCCGGAAAACCGGGCTGATCGCCTGAACGAAGTCTAAAACCGTGCCATATTTTTATTTCACTGTTTATCAGATAAATAAACTAAAAGTTGACCTGGTAATAATTTTGTTATGTTCGGTTATGAAGCATTCATGTTCGGTTTTGTACAAGGCTTAGCCTGGGTCTGAGAAGAAGGAAGTAGGAAGTCAGAAGCCAG
>JBBQIQ010000099.1:0-14996 GCA_038325075.1 Bacteroidales bacterium
GAACCTTTACAGCCACTCCAACGCTTAACAACCTTACCATCAACAGAACCAACAGCCTGACTTTGGGCAATCATATCATTTCGTTGCGGGGCGTTTTATTGGTCAGCAGCGGAACGCTGAACACCAACAGTAATCTCACCCTCCTGTCATCAGCCTCCCAAACTGCACTTATCGATGGTATTGGAAACGGAGCAGTACTGGGCAATTTGAGCATGCAGCGTTACCTGCCTTCGGGTTTTGGATATAAATATGTGAGTTCTCCTTTTCAGGATGCAATGGTTGGTGGATTTGCCGCGGAAATTGACCTGAATGCAGATTTTCCGGCTTTCTACCGGTACGATGAAAACCGCGATGCATCCGGATGGATGAGTTATGTTGATCCGGCAGGGATATTGCTTCCAATGGCCGGATATACTGCAAATGCAGGTACCGTATCCGACCCGAAAACCCTAAGTCTTTCAGGAACTGTGAATAACGGTGCATTTGCTCCGCAGGCTTTTTACAACCGCGACAAAACCTACACGAAAGGCTTCAACCTGGTGGGCAATCCTTACCCCTCCCCTGTTGACTGGGATGCAGCCATTGGATGGACACGAAGCAATATGGACAACGCCATATATTACTTCGACGCCGGAACTACCGATCAATTCACCGGGACCTACAGCACATATATCAACGGCATTTCCAGCGATGGCGTCGCAACCAACGTTATAGCTTCCATGCAGGGATTCTTTGTTCATGTAAGCGATGGGACTTACCCGGTAAGTGGTTTGTTTGGCATGGACAACCGCGTGAGGGTGAACAATCTTTCCCCGGCATTCCACAAAAGCACAGAGGATCTTTTCCGGCCTGTTATCCGCCTGAGTGCCGGATTTGATGAAGGTTCATCAACTTCAGATCCACTGGTGATCTATTTTGACGAAACTGCTACTTCCGGTTTTGAAAATGAGCTTGATGCAATTAAGCTCAACAATTCCGATCCGGAAGTTCCTAACTTTTATGCACTTTCCGAAGACGGAAAAAGACTTTCCATTGGCGCATGGCCTACTCCTGGCGAAAGCTGTGAAATACCGCTTGGTATTAAAACAGAAAAGGAGGGAATGCTTACTTTTAGCCTCGCTTCGGTGCAGAATCTGAAGCCAGGAATGGGTATATTCCTCAAGGATAAAATGAGTGGCATTGTGCAGGATTTCCAACGGAAGCCCGACTATAAAGTTTATCTGTCTGAAGGGGATGTGCAAACCAGGTTTGCACTCGTTTTCAGCGATAAAGATATGTCGCAGGAAGCTTTTGGCAGCGGAAGTGTGGACGCTTATGTTCTGGATGAATCGATTTATGTAATCGTCCGCCTGAAAGACGAACAAGTAAATGTAAGTTTGCATAATATTGCCGGGCAGTCGCTGGTCAACCGAACCCTAAATGGGGAAGGCCATCATAAGCTTGGCCCGGCACCTTCTCCAGGCGTTTACGTGGTGACTGTTTTCGCAGGAATGGGGTCTGTCTCAAAAAAGATACTGGTAAAATGATAAATTCATTTGGCAAATTATTTAAAACTGCGATAACCTTTTCAATTGTGATGGCAGTCCTTGCCATTTCCGCGAAAGCGCAGGAAGATCCGCCAAAGCCCATGCAGGTTTCTACCTATCAGCACCTGAGTTTCGGGGCTTTTATTAATGGGTATAATGGTGGTACCGTGACTGTTGAACCGGGCGGCAATCGTAGTGTTTCCGGCGACATCATACCAATATTCCTTGGAAACCAGTACCATCCGGCCATATTTGAAGTCGAAGCGAATGCAGGAACAGTCATCAGCATTATGAACGGGCCGGATGTTACCCTTGCAGGCAGTAACGGAGGGAATATATTGCTTCATCTGGATACATCACTTCCGGTCTCACCATTCATAAACTCCACCCACCCGCCCTTCCGGACACAGGTTATGATAGGCGGTACCATTACAGTGGGCAATACTTTGGCAAATCCACCCGGCGATTATACCGGGTATTTCTTTGTTACTTTTGTCCAGGAATAACCCGAAATGCCTTCCTGACAATGTTTATTCTCAAAAAAATCAACAGAACCCCCGGAAACCGCTTTCTTCCACAAAGGGTTTATTCCGGCATTCTGCTGCTTTTTCTTTTGTCCCTTTTCGGGAATGGGAAATCTGCCTTCGCCCAGGAAGAGCCGAAATATGATGAGATTGCAGTTTTCCTGATGATACAGGGGGTGGGCGGTTTCGAAATGGACGCTGTTTATAAGCAGGACAAGGTTTATATTCCTGTGGCCGATCTTTTCGGATTTTTGAAGATCAATCATTTGTCTTCACGGAATTACGATTCGGTCAGCGGATTTTTCCTCCGTGAACAGGACCGTTACCTGATCAATGCCATTGATAAAACTGTTGTGGTTGGATCAAACCGCATCTCGCTTGATGAATCTGCCCTTTTAAGAACACCGACCGGGCTTTATTTGCGTAACGATATTTTTGGGAAGGCCTTTGGACTGAACCTCAATTTCAGTTTCCGCAGTTTATCCCTCGAACTCAAAACATCCCTTGAGCTCCCGGTAATCAAAGAGCTCAGGCTGGAACAGATGCGAAAAAATGTTAGCCGCTTAAAGGGCGAAGTCAGCGTTGATACTACCCTAAAGCGCAACTATCATGTGTTGGCAGGAGGCATGGCCGATTGGTCGGTAATATCCTCGCAAAACTCAGGCGGTACCAGCGATACGCGCGCCAGCCTCGCTCTCGGGGCAGAGCTGTTTGGCGGAGAAACCAATATTTTACTCAATTATTCAAGCCGGATCGGATTTGACGAACGGCAACAACAATATCGCTGGAGATGGGCCAACAACGATGCTAAGCTGGTACGCCAGGTGGTTGCGGGTAAATTACAGCCCAGGTCAATAGCATCCATTTATGCCCCTGTAATCGGGGTATCGGCAACAAACACTCCTTCTACATTCCGGAAATCGTTCGGCAGTTATATCCTGAGCGATTATACTGAGGCCGGATGGACGGTTGAGTTGTACATCAATAACGTGATTGTTGATTTTACAACCGCCGACGCTTCAGGGTTTTTCAGTTTTGATGTTCCATTGGTTTACGGGACTTCCCAGATTGTACTCAAATTTTACGGCCCCTGGGGCGAAGAACGCGTCAGGGAACAAACCCTTAACGTTCCCTATAGTTTTCTGCCGAAAGGCACGGTAGAGTATAATGCAAGTTCGGGCCTAGTAAGAGATACCTCTAATGCCATCTATAGCAGGGCAGAAGCTGGCGTTGGCATAAACCGGAATTTTACGATAAGTGGAGGTATTGAGTACCTGTCGTCAATTAAAACCGGTTCAACCATTCCATTTCTTAATACTTCGGTCCGCTTTTTCAGGAATTTTCTCTTTACCGGAGAATACGACCATGGCGTAAAAACCAGGGGATTGTTGAATTACCGGCTGCCATCCAACCTTATATTTGAGCTGGACTATACCAACTACGTTCCCGGGCAAAAGGCCATCAGCTTTAATTACCTCGAAGAACGCAAAGCCAGTTTGTCATTACCCCTTCAACTAGGAAAATTTCGTTCATTTGCCCGAATATCGTACAAACAGAATGTGCTGAAGCAGGTTACATATTCCACTACAGAAGTCTTACTCTCCACTTACATTAAAGGTGTGAGTGCCAATGTTTCGGGGTTTGCCAACTGGCTTTCGGAAGGAAAGCCTTATATCTATGCAAATCTTGCCCTGAGATTCAAAATGGGACATTCCACTAATTTCAGGCCCCAGGCCCAGTTCGACATGACCAATAAGAAACTGATATCGCTTAAAGCAGAACTTGAGCGGAGTTTCTCACAAAATGCTTTTTTGTCAATTTCTTATGAAGAAAATATCCGCTCGGCATACCGGAGTTTCGAAGTTTCGTTCCGTTACGAACTGCCATTTGCGCAAGCAAGCACCTCGGCCAGGCTGGCAAACGGAAGGCTTCTATCAACAGAAAGTGCAAGGGGAGGTTTTGCCTTTGGCAGCGGCAATGGCTATATCCATTCCGACAACCGCTCTTCAGTGGGTCGTGGTGGCATTACCATCACTCCTTTCCTCGATATTAACCACAATGGGAAACGTGATGCAAACGAGTCAATTGCACCTGGCCTCAATCTCCGGCTAAACGGCGGCAGGCTGCTCCCCTACCAGAAAGATTCACTCATCAGAATTGTGGAACTGGAACCTTATGCGAGTTATCTGCTTGAATTTGATGACAATAGTTTTGAGAACATTGCATGGCAGTTGGAAAATAAAATCATCAGTGTAAATATTGATCCAAACCAGTTTAAAAAGATTGATGTTCCTGTAAAAGTAATGGGTGAAGCCAATGGCATGGTTTACCTGAAATCGGGCAATGTTCTTAAGGGTCAGGGCCGTATCCTGGTGAACTTTTACGATGACAAAGGAAAGTTCGTCATGCGTTCAATGACTGAATCCGACGGATTCTACAACTATCTTGGATTTGCTCCCGGAACTTACACGGCGATGATCGACACTGGACAGTTGTCACGATTGGACTTTTTTTCCGAGCCGGTTAAAATTGATTTTGAAATCAGGCCATTGTCTTTCGGCGATATTGTTGATGATGTCAGTTTCACCCTGATCAAAATAACAACAGATCATACAGAGGCTTCAAACCCAATTATTGAAACCCAGAAACCTACGGAATCATCTGAAAAACCTGTTAAGCAAACAGAAAAAGCAGTTGAGAAACATACAAAAAAGGAAGGCGGGTCAAAACCTGCAGAAGTAAAACCTTTGGAAGTAAAAACTGAGATCTCAGGCCCGATTAAGATAATCAGCGGAAATATTAACCCTGAACCCGGGCCATTCTTTGTTCAGGCAGGAGCATTTGAAACGTATGGCAATGCGGACCACCTGGCAAACAGCCTCTGCAGGCTGAGCCAGGAAAAATGCGGAATTATAAAAGAAGGCAACATTTATAAAGTCAGGCTTGGCTATTTTACCGATGCCCGATCGGCCAATATATGCCTGAAACGACTAAATGAAGCAGGGTATCCTTGTTTTATCGGGGAAGTCAAAGGTTTCAAAAAATAAAACCGCAACCAAAATAACTGGATTATGGCACCGGATGAAATTCCAAAGTTAGAAACTAACCGTTTGCGGCTCAGGCCATTTGTGGTTGCGGATGCCCCGGAAGTTCAACGTTTGGCAGGTGATGTAGAAGTTGCACGAAATACCCTGGCTATGCCATTCCCTTATCTCGATGGAATGGCCGAAAGTTGGATCGGGAATCATGACAATGACTACAAAGATGGTAAATCGGCCATCTGGGCAATTACCCTGAAAGACACCCAACAACTGATCGGCGCCATCGGACTCAGCCTTCAGTTGCAATACAGCCATGCCGAAATTGGCTATTGGATCGGGAAAGCGTTCTGGAACCATGGATACTGCACCGAAGCCCTGAAAGAAGCAATTGCATTTGGATTTGAACAGTTGAAACTCCATAAAATTTACGCCAGTCATTTTAGCAACAATCCACAGTCCGGAAAAGTGATGCAAAAAGCCGGGATGCAATGCGAAGGCACACTCAAATCTCACATGTTCCACTGGAATGAATATAAGGATTTGGTTCAATATGGGATTTGGAGAGATGAAGGGGGTAATTTCTAAATTCTAATGTCTAAAGTCTAATGTCTAATTTCCAACCTGCCCGACTGACCAGCACTATATTAATTTCGGATTGCGGATTGCGGATTGCGGATTGCGGATTGCGGATTGCGGCTTGCGGATTGCGGATTTCTGATTGCGCTTGCCCCGCCAAAGGCGGTGGGATTTCAGATTGCGGATTTCGGATTGCGGATTCTGGATTGCGGATTGCGCTTGCCCCGCCAAAGGCGGTGGGATTTCTGATTGCGGATTGCGGATTGCGGATTTCTGATTGCGCTTGCCCCGCCAAAGGCGGTGGGATTTCGGATTGCGGATTTCGGATTGCGGATTGCGGATTCTGGATTTCGGATTTCTGATTGCGCTTGCCCCGCCAACGGCGGTGGGATTTCTGATTGCGAATTTCGGATTGCGGATTGCGGATTGCGGATTGCGCTTGCCCCGCCAAAGGCGGTGGGATTTCTGATTTCTGATTGCGGATTGCGGATTTCGGATTGCGCTTGCCCCGCCAAAGGCGGTGGGATTTCTGATTGCGAATTTCGAATTGCGGATTGCGAATTGCGAATTTCGGATTTCGGATTGCGAATTGCGAATTTCGGATTTCGGATTGCGAATTTCGGATTGCGGATTTCAGATTGCGGATTGCGAATTTCGGATTGCGGATTGCCTCATACTTCTTACTTCTTACTTCCTACATCTTACTTCTGACCTATTACCTATTCCCTCTTACCTATTACCTATTCCCTATTACCTATTACCTCTTACCTATTCCCTATTACCTATTCCCACCGGCGGACGAAAAAAAGAGTTTTTATACTGAGCTCACCTATTCAAAAAATTAATATATTAGTCCAAATATTGTGATTCATTTTTAGTTATTATCAGAAGTCACTTAATCTTCATCCAACCTTCAACAATATGTCAGAAAATTCAATTGTTTTTCGCTATTTGCGGTGGTTGCCACTGCTTGTAATTGTTGCCTGTTCCTCAACGGATAAGATCACCATTGAATCGATGAACTTTGATAACCAGGTAGATCTGTTTCAGAACCTGGAATTCGAATTCGACCGCGATATGGTTCCCGACTCGCTGATCAATCAATGGGACTCAACGCAATACCTGAATATCCAGCCCGAAGTGAAGGGCAGAGTGCAGTGGACCAGTGTGCGAAGGCTGGTCTTCTCCCCTGCCGTTCCCTTTGCGCCCAACACCGATTACAGCCTGAAAATTGGTTCTGAGATAACTAAATACCTGGCCGAAAAGAAAATTCCGGATGATAAAGAAATTAAATTCCACACCCCTTATCTGGCTGTTGAGCGAAGTCAGACCTTCTGGGGCATTGGCGAGAGTGACTTCAACCAGGTACAGTTAAGGATTTTACTACAATTTAATCACAGCATTGATATCAATGTAGCCAGAAAGTTTATCTCCATTCAACTCGATGGAAAGACAGTAAATGCAGAATTGCTGACCCGCGAAAATGGCAATGAGGTTGATTTTTGGATTCCGGCTCCTATGAACGGACAGGAGGGCAAATCGCTGACTGTAATCATTGGGAAAGGGATGACATGCCTTGGTTCACCGAGACAAAACCCTGAAGATGAGACCATCGAACTTACCATGCCACAGCGCGACAGGCTTGAAATTGCAGATGTACTTACCGATTTTGAAGACGGAGAAGGCGTAGTTACTGTATTTACCAGCCAGCCAGTTGTTGAGCAGGGCCTAAGGGGACTTATCAGGATATCGCCCGAGGTAACCTTCGATGCATCCACCATTGGTAACGGATTTAAATTGAAAGGCAACTTTGCCGACGGACAGACTTATGAACTTACAATATCAGGAAAGTTAAAGGGAATCTTTGGTCCCGAACTGGGCGCTGATCTGCAACAAACCATTACATTCGGATCACTCCAACCCTACATTGCTTTTACTGACCAGTCCGGTATGTACCTCACTCCTGAAGGTTCATCAAATCTGGGTATCAACATCATCAATGTTCCAAAGATTAAAATTTCCGTTTTCAGGGTTTTTGAAAACAACATTCAGCATTTCATGCGTGTCGGAAAACAATGGGACTGGAATTATGAAAACGATGAGTATCATGATTCCTACAGTTATAGCCTCGACGAAAATTACGGGCAGTTGATCAGCACACGCGAACTCGATACCCGCTCTCTTCCCCGTAAGGGCAACTTCCGGCTGCTGAATCTGAGACCCGGTGAATTGCAGCTTTCCTCAGAGATGAAAGGAATATACCTGGTAAAGGTAGAGTCAACAGATAAGAAATGGCTTTCTGATGTACAATTGGTTTCCGTTTCTGACATCGGTCTTATTGTTAAGGAAGGTGTCGATGAAATATTCGTTGTAGCAAGGTCAATCGCGACCGCAAAGCCACTTTCGGGTGTTAACATCCGTTTTATCAGCAAAAGCAACCAGCAGGTTTTTCAGGCAACCACCAACAACGATGGCATAGCCGAATTAAAGAACCTTGGCAAAACGATTCCCGGATTTAAAATTACGATGGTATCGGCCCGCAAAGGCAACGACTTCAATGTGATGCTGTTCAACCGCTCTCAGGTTGAAACTTCAAGATTTGACGTGGGTGGCAAACGCACCGCCGGGCAGAACTGGGATGTTTTCATTTATGGCGACCGAAACCTTTACCGACCTGGCGATTCAGTGTTCTGCAACGCAATTGTCAGGAACTTCCAATGGGAAACGATTCAGGATATTCCGGTCAGGTTCAGGGTGATAGCGCCTGATGGAAAGGACTTTATTGTCAGACGGTCAAACCTGAGCAAATCTGGTGCGGCCCAACTGGCTTTCAGATTACCTGAAACAGCCCTTACCGGGGGATATGTGGTTGAGGTGCTCTCGTCGAACGGCGTGCTGATGGGCAATTACCGTGTTGGGGTGGAGGAATTTATGCCCGACAGGATAAAAGTTGATGTTCTAACTGATAAGCCTGCTTATGTGAATGGCGAAATCCTGAAAGCAACCATTACGGCTGCCAATCTTTTTGGTCCGCCGGCTGCAGGCCGCAAAACCGAAAATGAACTGCGCATTAGCCGGAAAGACTTTTCAGCTAAAGGGTATGACAACTATAATTTCAACATAACGACACCCACCGAAGTCTATTTCGAAAATATGGTAAATGAAGGAGTTACCGATGCTTCAGGCAAAAATGAACAGGTTTTTAAGCTACCGGAATTCAGCAACATCGGTTTGTTGAACGGAAGGCTCTTCACCACCGTATTTGATGAGACCGGACGGCCGGTTAACCGTTATACGGAAGTTGAGATCCAGACTCAGAACACATTTTTTGGTATAAGTTCAGTTTCAGGATGGGTTTCCACAGGTAAGCCTCTCTCTGTGAATGTTATTGCCCTTAATAAAGCAGGTAAACCGGTTAGTGGAAAGGCAAGGCTCGAAATTGTCAATATCCGTTGGGAAACAGTACTTGAGCGAAATTATGGCAACACCTCCTACCGTTCACAGCGCAAGGAAAAAGCGGTGGTTTCCCGCGAAATCAGCATCGGAACCGGTGGCTACATGGTGCAGTTTTCACCCCCGGCTTCAGGTGAGTATGAAATCAGGATAAGCTCCGGCGAAACATCGAACTTCGTGAAGCAATCGTTTTATGCGTATGGCTGGGCCGATGCAGGCCTTTCATCGTTTCAGGTAAACCGCGAGGGTGAAATAGATATTGAAACGGATAAAAACCTCTACAAACCGGGAGAAACAGCAAAACTACTGTTCAAAACCCCGTTTGCCGGAGAATTGCTGATTACCATCGAACAGGATAAAGTACTTGAATATCATACAATTACTGCCACAGCCCAGGGCGCTGGCCTTGATCTGAAAATTAAAGACGCCTTTATGCCAAATGTTTATATCGGGGCAACGCTGATCCGGAAAATAGACAACTCAGGGTTACCGCTCACCGTAGCTCATGGCTTCGCCGGCCTGAAGGTTGAAATGCCCGGGCGAAAACTTGCAGTTACCATCGATGTGCCGACCAAACAGCGCTCAAAACGAAATCAGTTGATAAAGGTAAAAACAAGCCCCGGTGCCGAGGTTACCATTGCCGCTGTAGATGAAGGCATTTTACAGATCACCGGGTTTGTAGCCCCTGATCCTTACAGTTACTTCTATCAAAAACGGGCACTCGAAGTGAATGCTTACGATCTTTTCGATGAGCTTTTCCCGGAACTTTCTTCCGGTCGGTCATCTTCGGGCGGCGACCGTGGTTTCGACATAGGCAAACGCCTGAACCCACTGACTTCGAAACGTGTTAAGTTACTCGCCCGCTGGAGCGGCATCCGAAAGGCCGATGCAAGTGGTATGGTGAGCTTCAATCTGGACATTCCTCAATTCTCCGGTTCAGTCAGGGTAATGGCTATTGCCTATAAGGGTAATGAGTTCGGCAGTGCCGAAAAGCAGATGAAAGTCGCCGATCCGCTGGTCATCAGCAGTTCGGTGCCCCGTTTCCTGAGCCCCGGCGATCAGGCCAATGTGGTGGTAACCCTAACCAATACAACCTCAGCCATTATGAATGTCAGGCTAAGCGCCAAATCAACCGGCCCGGTTACCTTCAGCGATTTTTCGGCCAGTACGGTTGAGGTTCCGGCCAACAGCGAAAAAAATTCCAGCTATATACTGGAAGCCGGCAACAAAATTGGCAATGCAAACATCAGGCTTACGGCCAATGCAGCAGGGGAAACCTTCACCGATGAAACCGATATTCCGGTGAGGCCGGCGGCAACCCTCGAAAAATCAGCAATTGCAGGACAGCTTAAAGCCGGCGAAAAGAAAGTATTGACCCCAGGTGGCGATTACCTTGCCGGGACCGCAAATTCAAAACTGCTGCTTACCCGGTCACCGGCTGGTCGCTATGCCCACGATCTGAATGAATTAATCACTTATCCTTATGGTTGCCTGGAACAGACTATTTCGGCAGCCTTCCCGCAACTTTATTTCAGCGACCTGGTTAAGATGCTGAAACAAAAGGAGAAATATTCAGTCTACAGCGTTTCAGAGAACGTCCAGGAAGCCATTCTGAAAATCGAAGGGTTGCAACAATACAATGGCGGCCTTGCTACCTGGCCCGATGGCTATTCAACCGTAAACTGGTGGGCGACTGCATTTGCCGGAAATTTCCTCTACGAAGCCACGAAAGCAGGCTATTCGGTTAACGCGAAGGTACCGGAAAACATCACCCGATATCTGACCGAAATGGTAAAACAAAAAGGCTCCACTGAGTATTTTTACCGCAACGAAACCGGGGCCTGGTTGCGGAAAGTCCAGCCAAACCGCGAGATTTTCTATTCGCTGTATGTGCTCGCCCTTTCGGGGAAACAGCACCTGCCCACCATGAATTACTATAAGGCACGACTTGATGAACTGAGCAACGACAGTCGCTACATGCTGGCCTGCGCTTATGCACTGGCGGGTGATAACCGGAGTTTCCAGACGGTATTGCCAAAATCATGGGACACAAAAGAAACGCCCGGCTGGATGACGGGTGGCAGTTACAGCTCACCCATCCGCGACAGGGCTATTGCTCTTTACACCTTGCTTTCCGCCGATCCCGACAATCAACAGATTGCTGTTCTGGCAAGACAGGTTGGCGAAATGATCAACCAGGCCAAATGGATGTCAACCCAGGAACGGGTATTCTCGATGCTGGCGCTCGGAAAACTGGCAGGCATTACGAAATCAGATCAGGCAACTGCCACCATAGAGGTAAATGGCCGTAAAACAGCCTCCTTTGATGGAGATGATCTTATTACAAACCTTACCGGAACTACAGCCACCGTAGCGGCCAGTGGCAAAGGCAACCTATTCTACTACCTTGAATCCGAAGGAATTCCGGCATCCGGGAAGGCCAGAAATGAAGACAATATATTGAAAGTCAGACGTACTTTCTTCAGCCGGACCGGAAGCCCTGTAAATCCGGAAAATATCAGTCAGAACGATCTGATTGTAATAGCGGTCACCATATCCACCACTGATAACAGCAGCATTGAGAATGTGGCCATCACCGATATTTTGCCTGCCGGATTTGAAATTGAAAACCCAAGGCTGAATGCCGAACGCGAAATGAGCTGGATAAAGGAAAAAGCCACCCCTGACTATCTGGATGTCCGGGATGACCGGATCAGCTTCTTTACCACAGCCACGGGCACCTCTAAAACCTTTTACTATATGGTCAGAGCGGTTAGCAGGGGAACTTTTACCCTTGGGCCGGTGGGTGCCGATGCTATGTACAACGGACAGTACTATTCTTACTCGGGATCGGGGAAGGTGATCATCAGGTGAAGTAGAAGAGGGTTGAATTTCTAATTTCTAATTTCTAATTTCTAATTTCTAATATCTAATTGCGGATTGCGGATTGCGCTTGCCCCGCCAACGGCGGTGGGGTTTCAATTTCGGATTGCGGGTTTCAATTTCGGATTTCAATTTCGGGTTTCAATTTCGGATTTCGGATTGCGGGTTTCAATTTCGGATTTCGGATTTCGAATTGCGGGTTTCAATTTCGGATTTCGGATTGCGGATTGCGGATTGCGCTTGCCCCGCCAAAGGCGGTGGGGTTTCAATTTCGGATTGCGGATTGCGGATTGCGGATTGCGCTTGCCCCGCCAACGGCGGTGGGGTTTCAATTTCGGATTGCGGGCTGCGGATTGCGGATTTTAAAATCCCAACTCCTACTTCCGACTTCCTACTTCCTACTTCCTACCTCCGACTTCCGACCTCCGACTTCCGACCTCCGACCTCATAAAAGAATAGCAGCCCGGCTCACCGGGCTGCTTTTTTTAGATAAATTCGTTCAGAAAGGCCAGAACTGGTTATCGTACCAGATACTTTCTTTCAGGTCCTCGTTGAGTTCATGAAGAACCTTGTGGTGACCACGTTCCCAATCGGCAAGCCAGGTAAACAACTCTTTTTCGTTGGGATCGGTTGAAACTGCTGCCTGTTTTGAATAGACTTCAATAGCCTTGGTTTCCATATCAATGGCAGCAGAAATGGCAGCGGCTTCGAAACTGGCTGCACTAATCTGTTTCTTGATATCGCCCGAAAGTATGGCATCGGCAACGCCGGCATCAAATTTCAGTTCAATTTTTGCAAATTTCTTGTCCTTGCTGTAGCTGGCAAACTGTTTTGACAGAAACTCAACATGGGTCTGCTCTTCTTCAGCCATCATGGTAAAAATCTTCTTTACTTCAGCACTTTCTGTTTGCTGGGCAACTTTTTCATAAAAAGCTTTACCGCGTTTCTCCATCAGAATAGCGGTCTTCAAAATCTCGGTTGATCTGGTTTCCATAATATAATTGGTTATCGGTTTTCTGTTGGTTCAGTCTGGCAAACTTACTAAAAAGAAACCAAAGTAAAGGTATCTTTGTCAAAGGTTTTCAAACTATTAAACATTTCACCCGGCATAAAGTTTGATGGCAGAATTAGCGCCGAAATCATTAAATTTGTCCGTAAATTCAATCTGTTTTTGCAATAAAATCAATCAATCCGGATCCATGAATGACAACGAGAAAATTCTGCGTGAACTCTTTACACACTGGAGCGGCGAAGAAGCCAGGCTGGTTATAGCTTTGCCTGCATCCGGCTCCGACCGGCGATATTACCGGATTTCCGGTTCCGAAACCGATGCCATTGGCGCCTGGAATCCCGATGAAAAGGAAAACAACGCCTTCGTAGGTTTTACCAGGCATTTCAGTAACCTGGGACTACCGGTTCCTGAGATTTTCGCATTCCATTCCAACGGACATGCCTATCTCCAGTCAGATCTGGGCAACGAAACCCTCTTCAGCATTCTGACAGAAGAAGGCCTGAGTAACCGGGTAAAGGACCTGTACAGGCAGGTAATCTCCTGGCTGCCTCAGTTTCAGATAAATGGCATCAACGGACTCGACCTGAGCCTTTGCCACCCGCGTAAAGCTTTCGACCGGCAGTCAATGCTCTGGGATTTGAACTACTTCAAGTATTATTTCGTGCGGTTGGCCGGACTCCCTTTCGATGAGCAGGCCCTGGAAGATGACTTTGAAAAACTGATCGCATTTCTGTCTGAAGTCCGCTCAGATTATTTTTTATACCGAGATTTTCAGTCGAGGAACCTGATGATTGCCGGTAACCGGCCATTCTTTATTGATTATCAGGGTGGCAGGCTTGGGCCATTGCAGTACGACATTGCCTCATTGCTGTTTGATGCCAAAGCCAACCTGCCCAACGATTTCAGGGATGAACTGCTGAACCTTTACATGGACGCAGCTTCCGAATATACCACCATTGACGCTGACCAGTTCAGGAAGTACTATTCGGGTTTTGTGCTGATCCGCATTCTTCAGGCTATGGGCGCTTATGGCTTCAGGGGGTTTTACCAGAAAAAGGAACACTTTCTGAAAAGCATTCCTTATGCCCTCGATAATTTAGACTACCTGCTGAATCAGCGGCATCCCGGTTTTGAATTCCCAACCCTTGAGAAACTGCTCAGAAGCTATATTGCCAGCGATATATTGCGCAACTATGCAAAGCCCGGCCTGAAAGTGCGCATCATCAGTTTCTCGTTTATGAAAGGGATCCCGGCCGATACTTCCCTAAATGGCGGCGGCTTTGTCTTCGATTGCAGGGCATTGCCCAATCCTGGCCGGGAGGAGGAGTTCCGCAAACTTACTGGACTGGATACGGCCGTGGCTTCTTATCTGAATACTCAACCGGAAACCGGATTCTTTCTGGGGAATATTTACAATATTGTTGATCAGGCAGTTGAAAACTACCTTGCCCGCGGATTTCAACATCTGATGGTCAGTTTTGGCTGCACCGGCGGCCAGCACCGGTCGGTTTATGCTGCCGAGCAACTCAGCAAGCATCTAAACAAACGCTTTAGAATGAACACATTGGCTGAACATACCCAAAAAAATAACTGGCCGGTTTAATCGACAAAGAACCATTAAATATCAAAATACGAGCTTACTCCGAAAAGTCAATAAAGAAGAATAGACACCAAGTTCCCAAAACACCAATTTACACAAAATATTGTATATCAATATATTAAAATTGGTGTCCGCCAGCTGTCGGATAGTGTTTTTGTGGCTTGGTGTCAAATAATTAGTTTTCTGAGTGGACTCAAATAATAAACCACATCTATGAGCAAAACAATGTGCGAAAAGGGCAAAAAAGGCGAACAGGATTGCGACAGTCCCAAATTCAAATGCAAAAAGTGCGGGGCCCTGGTCAAAAAAGAAAAGCAGGTCTGCAAACCCAAAGAGATATAGGTATGTACCCTCCCGATCCAATGAAAGAACCTTTCGACA
>JBBQIQ010000100.1:0-14968 GCA_038325075.1 Bacteroidales bacterium
CCTTAACCTCACCCTTAAACAATCTGAATTGATAACTTAATTTTCTTCTAATACTGATTTGTCATCAAAGCATGCTTAGCCTTAACCTTAACCTATCTGACTGGCTAACTAATTTTTCTTTTAAAACTGAATTGTCATCAAAGCAGGCTTAACCTTAACCTTAACTTCAGACTAAACCTAAATAAAGCCATTTCAGAAAATGCGTAAGATACTGATTCTGTTTGCACATCCCCGTTTTGAGCACTCAATGGTGAACCGGTTGTTGGTAAAAATTGCCCGCCAGGTTCCGTCTGTTACCTTTCATGACCTTTACGAGCATTATCCTGATTTCAATATTGACGTTAACCGCGAAAAGAGTCTTTTATTGAGTCACGATGTGGTGGTTTGGCATCATCCATTTTACTGGTATAGTTGTCCTCCTCTTCTGAAACAGTGGATAGACCTGGTGCTTGAATTCAACTGGGCTTACGGGCCACAAGGCGACAAGCTATCAGGCAAATTCATTTTCAATGCCATTACATCCGGCGGTACCCGCGAAGCCTATCAAACAGTTGGCCGCAACCGCTTCACGGTAAACCAGTTACTGGCTCCTTTCGAACAAACGGCTTTTCTCTGTAAAATGAGCTATTTACCCCCATTTGCGCTTCAGGGTACGCACCGGATCAGTTCTGTTGAACTTCAAAAATATGCCGCTGATTATTTTGCTCTGCTTTCGTTTCTGGCAGAGGAGACCAATGACTTATCGGTGCTTAAAGATTATCCATTGCTGAACGATTTTTTCACCAAGACAACATCCGATGGGAAGTGATTTTTTACTTCAGGCAACTGTTTATATGGGCGCTGCTATAGTCTGCGTCCCAATTGCTAAAAGACTAGGCATGGGGTCTGTATTGGGCTTCCTGATGGCCGGGATATTGATTGGACCTTTCCTTCTGGGATTTATTGGTGAGGAAGGCGAGGACATCATGCATTTTGCCGAATTTGGTGTAGTAATGATGCTTTTTCTGGTCGGGCTTGAACTTGACCCTGCCAAACTCTGGAAACTCCGCAAAACCATACTTGGTACCGGTATGTCGCAGGTTGTGGCAACTACCCTTGTTGTTGCCGGTATTGCCCTTGCACTGGGAATGCACTGGCAGGGATCGCTGGCCATTGGCATGTCGCTGGCCATGTCGTCAACAGCCATTGTACTTCAATCGCTCAAAGAAAAAAACCAGATGGGAAGCGCCGCCGGGCAGAATAGTTTTGCAGTGCTTCTTTTCCAGGACATAGCTGTCATCCCCATTCTTGCCATTCTGCCCCTGCTGGCATTCCTACCTGCAGAATCCGGCGCAGCAGGGCACGCCACCTTTTTGGAGTGGATGCCAGGCTGGTTGCAGGCCCTGGCCTTATTGGGTGCCATTGTATCGGTTGTGGCCATCGGAAGATTTGTGGTTCCTCAACTTTTGAGACTGGTGGCCCAGGCCAGGATCAGGGAGTTGTTCACTGCATCGGCACTTCTGATTGTAGTGGGCATCGCGTTCCTGATGACACTGGTGGGGCTAAGTCCGGCGCTTGGAACCTTTCTGGCTGGTGTTATTCTTGCCAACAGCTCATTCAGGCATGAACTGGAATCTGACCTCGAACCTTTCAAAGGACTGCTGCTAGGCCTGTTTTTTATGGCAGTTGGGGCATCCATCAACTTCCACCTGATTGCGGGAAACCCGCTTACCATCATCAGCCTGACTTTCGGGATAATATTTATCAAAGCGTTGATATTGTTCGTTATAGGCAAATACCTGAAAATGTCCTCAGATCAGAACCTGATTATGTCGCTGGGCCTTGCCCAGGTAGGTGAATTTGCCTTTGTCACCCTTGCCTTTA
Organism: Bacteroidales bacterium; assembly: GCA_038325075.1. Taxonomy (GTDB): domain Bacteria; phylum Bacteroidota; class Bacteroidia; order Bacteroidales; family Lentimicrobiaceae; genus Lentimicrobium. The sequence goes on from JBBQIQ010000100.1 coordinate 1,864, forward strand.
TCAGGCAGTTGAGGATTCTTGATACCGAACAGACCGGCCTATTCATGGCAGTTACTGCCATCAGTATGGCCATGACTCCTTTGCTTATGCTGGTCAATGAGAAACTGGTACTTCCGCGGTTTGGTGTTAAGGAAACTGAAGATAAACCCGCCGATACCATCGATGAAAAACACCGGGTAATTATTGCCGGGTTTTCGCATTTTGGCAGTACACTTGGACGGTTTCTAAGGGCAAACGGGGTAAATGCCACCATCCTGGATCATGATTCCGACCGGGTTGAACTGCTGCGAAAGCTGGGTTTCAAGGTCTTTTACGGAGACGCAACCCGTTACGACCTGCTCGAATCGGCCGGAGCAGGCGAAGCACATATTCTGGTCTCCGCAATTGACTCGCCTGAAACCAACCTTAAATTAGTTGAAACAGTTCAAAAGCATTTTCCAAAACTGGAATTGATGATCAGGGCAAAGAACCGGTTTGATGCCTATAAGCTTATGAATATGAATATTAAAAACCCTTACCGTGAGCACCTTGATACTTCGGTGAGAATGGGTGTAGATGTATTGAAAAAGATGGGTTACAGATCATATTCACTGCACAGGGCAGCGCAGCAATTTATCAGTTACGATGAATCCGCGATGCTGGAACTGTATAAACTTACCCATGATCAGAACCTTTATATTTCTGCTTCGCGCAAACAGATAGAGATGCAGGAGGAGTTGCTGAACAATGACTTCAGACAGCGGCCGGAAATAAATGATCATGCCTGGGATAGCGATGAAATGAAAAATAGTGCCAGAGGAAATTGACTAACAATCCGGGATTACTTAAATTTGCCTGTTACCAAAAAAGAAAAACCATGACAGTACCTCCTTCAGGTGCAATTGTTGCCGGAAAAGTCAACAGAATTATCAGATGTTTCGAACAGACCGGTGCTTTCTCGGAAAGAACTGCCAGAAATCCCGAAGAGTCAGGAATCAGAAAAGACCTGATCTTCAATAGGCTGGTAAGGAATGGCGTATTGGTTGAAGTATCCCAAAACCGGTATTTTCTTCATCGTGAAAATCTGGCTATCTATCAGGTAAACAGGAGGAAAAGAGTAATCATAGCATTACTTGTCATTTTTACTTTAATTGTAATTACCTCACTATTAAGCCGGCAATATTCTGATTCAGTATATTCCCATAATTTCATCATCTGGTTCAGACATCTGCTTCGAACATTTCGATGTTAAGATGGTTAAAATATATCTGTTGTTTAACCTATAACCCGGATGTTAAATCAAACGCTGAACATTATTATGGATCCCGCCGAAAAAACGATGATAGATAACCTGTTCAAAAATACAGGGAAATCGATGGAGCAATGGATTGACATCGTAAATAAAGGAAATTTTGCCAAACACGGTGAAATCATCAATTATCTGAAAGAAGAACATGGGTTCACCCACGGCTTCGCCAATCTTGTTGCACTCAAGTCAAGACAATCGGATGCAGGCTCAGCAACCGATGTGAATTCGCTGATCGTGAATCAATATAAGGGTAAGGAACATTTTAAACCACTGTATGATAAGCTGATGCAACACATTTCCACGTTTGGCAATGATGTAGAAGTAGCTCCGAAAAATGCTTATGTAAGCCTGAAACGAAAAAAACAATTTGCAATTCTGCAGCCTGCCACGAAAACCAGGTTTGAAATCGGATTGAATGTTAAAGGGCAGGAAGCCACTGGGGTACTTGAGGTTATTACTGCCGCCAACTCAATGTGTTCGCACAAAATCAACATTGCAGATGATGCCGGGATTACTCCGGAAGTTATAAACTGGATTAAAGCAGCGTATGAAAAAGCCGGATAAACAAAATAATAAGAACTAAGTTATGAAGAAGATTACAACCGAAATAAAATGGGCCCTGATTTTTGTTGCAATGACACTTTCGTGGATGTTGTTTGAAAAACTGGCAGGGTTTCACGATGTCAACATCGACAAACACCCAATAGTCACCAATTTCATTGCTATTCCGGCTATCGCCGTTTATGTGCTGGCTTTACTCGACAAGCGCAAAAGAGACTACAATGGGGTAATGACCTACAAGCAGGGCTTTATCAGCGGACTGATTATCACAGCCATCGTAACAATACTTAGTCCGTTAACACAAGTTATCACATCTCTTTTAATAACGCCTGACTACTTCAAAAATGTCATTGAATACTCAGTCAGCCATGGCCTGAAATCGCGCGAAGAAGCCGAAAAGTACTTTTCACTCGGAAATTACATTATCCAGGGACTGATCGGGGCCCCAATCATGGGGATTATTACGACCGCCATTGTTGCTGTTTTCACGATGAAGAAGCCAAAAAAAGCGGTGTTGTAACAAATTGCTCAACATAACAAAACCGGCCTGCAATAATGATTGAAGGCAGGCCGGTTTTGTTTTTTGCAGGGATTTCAGCAGGGCTATTTTATTTCCCAGGTGTCGCCACTGTTGAGCAGATCGTCAACACATTTAATTTTTGAGTTGGCTTTGGCATAAGTAATCTGATCTTCAACCATATCGTCATAAGTCGGATAATTTGCCGAACGGATTACCCCGAGTGCAATCGGGTAATTCGGGTACGCCATTTTTGCAAGCATCAGGTGGACGCCCGGATCCTGCTGATACATATCATGCACCAGCAGATCATCTTCGGTAATTCCGTTTTCGCCAAGGGTAACCACTTCAAGGCGGGTTCCGTTCAACCGGATGCCTTTGTCTTTTTGCTTACCGAAAATCATTGGTTCGCCATTGCGCAAAACAATCTGTCGTTCATCGCGTACATCCTTATTGGTAACCGAGTCGTGGGTCTTGTCAGCAAAAATAATGCAGTTCTGCAGTATCTCTATAATTGATGTACCATCGTGTTTGGCTGCTTCAAACATCACTTCCGTCATCAGGCGGGGATTGGTATCCACCACACGGGCAAAGAAAGTTCCCTGGGCGCCAAGCACCAGTTCACCCGGATTAAACGGATGTTCAATGGTTCCCTGGGGAGAGGTTTTTGTAATGCTTCCCATTGGGGTTGTCGGCGAATACTGACCTTTGGTGAGGCCATAAATCTGGTTGTTGAATAAAACGACATTGATGTCAATGTTCCGACGGATAATGTGGATAAAATGGTTTCCACCTATGGCCATAGAGTCTCCATCACCGGTTGCCATCCATACGCTCAGGTGCGGATTGGCAATTTTTACACCCGATGAAATGGCTGCGGCCCTTCCGTGAATGCCATGAATACCGTAAGTATTGACATAGTATGGGAACCGCGATGAACAGCCAATACCGGAGACCATCATGATGTTCTCTTTGCGGTATCCGAGCTTTGGAAATACATTGGCTACGGATGAAAGAATGGCATGAGCGCCGCATCCGGGGCACCATTTCACCATCTGGTCGCTTACAAAATCCTCTTTGGTCAGTTCTACAGAAGAACGTTCTATGGTTAAATTGGGTTGATTGCTCATAATTATTTCTCCTCCAGCGTTTTGTTGATAGCTACAACGAGTTCTGTAACTGTGAACGGAAGTCCCTGAACTTTATTATATTGAGTGTAAACCGGGCCATACTGGGTCATTTTCAGGTAATTGACAAACTGGCCACTGTTCAATTCGCAAACCAATATCTTTTTGAAGCCCTTCAAAACATCCGATGTGTTTTTAGGCAAAGGCATGATGTAATGGAAATGGGCATGACTCACCTTTTTACCTTCCTTTTGAAGCTGTTCTACGGCTTCTATCACTGCACCATAAGTTCCGCCCCAACTCACCACTAGGACATCACCTTCCATTTCTCCGGCAATTTCCTGTTCAGGAATGTAGTTGGCAATCCGTTGCACTTTCTCATTGCGTAAGTGCGTCATCTTTTCATGATTTATCGGATCTGTTGACACATTACCGTAAACATCCTCCTTTTCCAGTCCGCCAATGCGGTGACGCAGGCCCTCGGTTCCGGGCAATGCCCATTTACGGGCCAGTGTTTCCGGATTGCGTTTGTAAGGCTTATAATCAGGGTCGTTCGCTTCTGCAATGGGAGGGTAGATGTCAGGCATATCAGCGACCTTCGGAATACGAAACAGTTGCGAACCGTTTCCAAGGTAACCATCGGTCAGCAGGATAACCGGAGTCATGTGCTCCATCGCAATTTTTGAAGCAATGTAGGCATAATTAAAGCAATTGGATGAAGAAGACGCAGCGATAACCACTGCCGGGCATTCGCCATTGCGGCCAAACAATGCCTGGTATAGGTCACTCTGTTCAGTTTTGGTAGGCAATCCTGTGCTGGGCCCGCCACGCTGAACATTTACAATAACCAAAGGCAATTCGGTCATCACAGCCAACCCAATGGCTTCACTTTTAAGAGAAAGTCCCGGGCCTGATGTTGAAGTCAGAGCCAGAGAACCAGTATAACTTGCGCCTATAGCCGAACAGATACCAGCGATTTCATCTTCGGCCTGAAATACCTTGGCGCCCAATGATTTATACTTCGCAAGTTCTATCAGAATTTCGGTTGCAGGGGTAATAGGGTAAGAACCCAGGAAGATCGGGCGTCCGGAACGCTCCGAAGCAGCCAGAAAGCCCCATGCAGTAGCCACATTACCGGTAATATTGCGATAACGGCCGGGTTCCATGGTTGCTTTGCTTACCTGATAAACAGATTGAAGGGCTTCAACTGCGTCGGCAAAGCTGTAACCAGCTTCCAGCACAATTTTATTGGCCTCTATAACCAGTGGTTTGTTTTTAAATTTCTTGTTGAAATAATCATAGGTTGCATCAAAACTCCAGCTAAACAGGTGGTACATAATACCCAGGGCAAACATATTTTTGCTCTTGTCCGCTACTTTCTGATCAAGGCCCATTGGTTTGAGCGCACCGCGCGTAAGACTGGTAATGGGCGCTTTTACGAGGTTAAAACTTTCAAGGCTTCCATCATCCAGCGGATTGCTTGCATAACCGGCTTTTTTCACTGCACTCTCTTCAAATGTATCGAGGTCAACAATGATGGTGGCACCAGGCCTGGCCCATTTAAGGTTCGCTTTTAATGAAGCCGGATTCATTGCCACCAACACATCACACAAATCACCGGTGGTCTCTATCTTCTTCGCCCCGACATGTACCTGAAAACCGGATACACCGGCCACAGTATTGTGTGGAGCACGAATTTCAGCAGGATAATCGGGAAAGGTAGCCAGGTCGAGGCCCGCCAGAGCTGCTGTGTCGGAAAATAAGGTTCCGGTCATCTGCATCCCATCGCCGGAATCTCCCACAAACTTTACGACAACTTCGTCGCGCTGAATAACATTGCTTTTTGTTTTTACCATGATTGTTAAGAGGTTGATTTGCTTCAGGCAGCAAAGTTAATTTTTTTAACCACTACCAAAAACAAGCTGTTGCATAAATATTTCCCAACGGGTGCAATCGATTGATGTATTTCGTTCATAAGCAATCTTTTCGCTGATTTTAAGCATTATAGAACGCTCAAAAAACATTTCTTATTTAGACAGGTTAAAAAATAAAAGAAGAGACTCATTATTATTTGAATATGCTATATATTTGCAGCGAGAAGATTTATACAAAATCATTAACTAAACAATAAAGCCATGGCTTACGTAATTTCAGATGACTGCACTGCTTGCGGCACCTGCATTGATGAATGTCCCGTTGACGCAATTTCAGAAGGTGATATCTATAAAATTGATCCGGATATTTGCACCGACTGTGGTTCATGCGCCGATGTTTGCCCGGTTGAAGCAATTCATCCTGCATAAGCAGCAATGCTTAATAACTGAATAAAGCCCCGCATTCAGCGGGGCTTTTTTTATCAGCCGGTGTTGGAAACATTATTATTTAATGATTGTTTGTTAAAGCAGGTTCGGAAGGACCTGCCTTTTGCACTATATTTGCATTAACTGCGCTTCAACCAACCAATTGAAAATGGATAAATTCTCTTACCTGTCGAATGCGGATAGCGATTTTATTGTGCAACTTTATAACCAATACCTTGATGACCCGTCGAAAATTGATCCGGGTTGGCACAGGTTTTTCGAAGGTTTTGAATTTGCCCGTAAAAATTATAATGCCCAAGCCGGGGAATTTACTGTACCTTCAGAGTTCAAGGTAATCAATCTGATAAATGCATACCGTCAAAGAGGGCACCTTTTTACGTTGACTAATCCTGTCCGCACACGGCGTAAGTACAGTCCAACGCTCGAAATCGAAAACTATGGCCTTACCAAAGACGATTTGGGTATGGTATTCCAGGCGGGCAACGAAATTGGTATCGGACCAGCACCATTGTCAAAGATAATTACCCACCTCGGGCAAACTTATTGCCAGTCAATTGGTATTGAATTTGCCTATATCCGCAACGAAGAAATATTTCAGTGGTTGCGTACCCGGATGGAATCTCACCGCAACGAGCCAAAATTTACCAAAGCGGTAAAATTGACCATCCTGAAAAAATTGAGCGAAGCTGTTTTTTTCGAGAAATTTCTGCATAAGCGTTTCCCGGGACAAAAACGGTTTTCGCTTGAAGGAGGTGAATCATTGATTCCTGCACTTGATGCGGTTATTGAGAGAGGTGCCGCTTTGGGAGCAGAAGAATTTACAATTGGGATGCCGCACCGGGGCCGGTTGAATGTGCTTGCCAACATCATGGGCAAACCTTACCGCGATATTTTTAATGAGTTTGCAAACAAAGAATTCGACGATGAATTTTTAATGGGCGATGTCAAGTACCATCTGGGCGCCACTCTTGAGCGACCGACCCACACCGGAAAAGCAGTTAATCTAACACTGGCACCGAATCCATCGCATCTCGAAACAGTGAATGCTGTGGTATCAGGCATTACCCGTGCCCGAATTGATCAGACTTACAAAGGCGATACCGATAAAATTGTTCCGATAGCGATCCACGGCGATGCTTCTATTGCCGGACAGGGACTTGTTTACGAACTGATCCAGATGTCAGAACTTCAGGGTTATCGCACCGGTGGAACCATTCATCTGGTGGTTAACAATCAGGTTGGCTTTACAACCAACTACCTTGAAGGCCGCAGCAGCACCTATTGCACCGATGTCGCCAAAACCATACAATCACCTATTTTCCATGTCAATTCCGACGATGTTGAGGCAGTTGTATATACCATTAAACTGGCCATGGAATACCGCGAGAAGTTCGACAAGGATGTTTTTATTGACCTGCTGGGATATCGCCGCTATGGTCATAATGAAGGTGACGAACCCCGCTTTACCCAACCGGTTCTATACAAAGCCATTGAGCAGCACCCGGATGTAAGGCAAATTTATGTTGATAAACTGCTTTCGGAGAAAATTATTACCCTGGAGGATGCACTCAGGGTTGAGCAGGAGGTAAACGCGGTCTTTGAGGAGCATTTTGCAGCAGCAAACCTGGCAGAGAAAGCAAAAGTTACCCCGTTTCTTGGACCTACCTGGAGCGATGTCCGCATTGCTGTCAGTGAAGACTTTGAGCGATCACCGGTTACAGGTGTCGATCTGAAAACCCTTAACCTGATTGCAAACCGAATTACTGATTTGCCAAAAGATAAAACCTTCAACAGGAAATTGGTTAAACTGATGCACGACCGTAAGGCCATGCTCGCCCCGGAAGGGAAACTCGATTGGGCGATGGGAGAGCTGCTTGCATACGGAACCCTGCTCAACGAGGGTATTCCGGTAAGGCTGAGCGGGCAAGACACACAGCGTGGCACATTCTCGCACCGCCATGCAGTATTGACTATTGAAGATTCGGAAGAAAAATATACGCCGCTTAAGAACATCAGCCCGGATCAGGCTAATTTTGATGTTCTGAATTCACCGCTTTCAGAATATGGGGTACTGGGCTTTGAGTACGGATATTCTTTGGCTTCACCCCAATCGCTTACCATTTGGGAAGCACAGTTCGGTGATTTTTTCAATGGGGCACAAATAATTATTGACCAGTACCTTAGCAGTGCCGAAAACAAATGGCGGGTAATGAGCGATCTGGTCTTATTTCTGCCTCATGGGTACGAAGGGCAGGGCCCGGAGCATTCGAGCGGGCGCATTGAACGTTTTCTTTCGCTTTGCGCTGATAACAATATGCAGGTTGTCAACTGCACCACGCCGGCCAATTTCTTTCACCTCCTGCGCCGACAGTTGAAACGACCGTTCCGTAAACCACTGGTGGTGTTTACCCCAAAAAGCCTCCTCCGTCACCCGGCCTGTGTATCCCCGCTGGAAGAGCTGAGCCGTGGTGGTTTCCGTGAAGTGATCGATGATGAACAGGTGGATCCGTTAAAGGTAAACCGTGTGATCTTTACCAGCGGAAAATTATACTATGAGTTAATTGAGGAAAGAACCAAACGGGGCACCGGGGAAGCCATCGTACGCATTGAACAGCTTTATCCGTTCCCGAAAGAACAGGTTAAGGCCGTGCTCACCCGTTACCCGAATGCCATCCGCCATGCCTGGGTGCAGGAGGAACCGGCAAACATGGGAGCCTGGTCATTTATTCTGCGCAACTTTAAAGAAACAGATATTCTTTTGGTTGCCCGCCCCGAAAGTGGCAGCCCGGCTACCGGATCTCACAAGCTGCACACCCTCAGGCAGCGTAAGATCGTGGAAAAGGCATTCGGGGAATGTACCTGTCCCAATGCCAACCTTGTATGTAAAATGGTTTGTGCCCCGCACGAATGGTCGTTTATATCCGAACCTCCGAAAATAGAACAAAACAACTGAGAATGATCATAGAAGTAAAAGTGCCCAGCCCGGGCGAATCAATTTCTGAAGTGCAATTAGCCAGTTGGCTTGTAAATGATGGCGACTTTGTAGAAAGAGATGCCGAGATTGCCGAGATTGATTCCGACAAGGCCACCCTGACCATCAATGCAGCCGAAGAAGGGATTATCAAACTGCTGGTTGAACCGGGCGAAACCATTAAGGTAGGCTCAGTGGTTGCGCAGATTGATTCTTCAGCAGCAAAGCCTGCCAAATCGGAAAAACCGTTGGCTAAAGCACCTGAATCAGCAAAACCGGAGGTTGCCCCTGTTGTTAATCCTGTTGAACAGGCCCAAAAAACGGAAGTGGAAAAACCCTCACCAATGGAAGCTGCTAATCTGCATATTTCGCCACTTGCCCGAAAGGTAATGGAACAGAAACAAGTATCGGACAGCGACATTGTGGATTACATAAGCAGAATCCGCATCGGCCGGGCCGATGTCGAAGAAGTGGCAGCCAACAAAGGAAAAGCAACTGCAGCTTCCCCGGCTTTTGCTTCCGCGAAACCTTCCTCAGGCTTAACCCGCGACACGGAACGAAAGAAAATGTCAACCCTGCGGATTAAACTTGCCCAGCGGCTGGTTTCTGTTAAAAATGAAACGGCTATGCTCACCACCTTCAACGAGGTGAATATGAGCCGCATTATGGAGGTCCGTAAGAAATACAACGACAAATTCAAGGAGAAATACGGCGTTTCGGTTGGCTTTATGTCATTTTTCACCAAAGCCATTACCATTGCGCTGAAGCATTTTCCGGCCGTCAATGCGATGATTGACGGCGACGAGATGGTATTCCACGATTATGCCGATATCGGAATCGCAGTCAGTGCCCCCAAAGGCCTGGTGGTGCCTGTGATCAGAAATGCAGAAGGCCTTAGCCTCGCGCAGATTGAACTTGCTATTAAAGAACTGGCTGCCAAGGCCCGCGACAATAAAATCACACTGGATGATATGACCGGCGGAACCTTTACCATCACCAACGGTGGCGTTTTCGGGTCCATGATGTCAACCCCTATTCTCAATCCACCGCAGAGTGCAATCCTTGGCATGCATAACATCATAGAACGCCCGATCGCCCTGAACGGCCAGGTGGTCATCGCCCCCATGATGTATGTGGCACTCTCTTATGACCACCGGGTAATTGATGGCCGCGAATCGGTTGGCTTCCTGGTGAAAGTTAAAGAATTACTAGAAAATCCGGAAAAGATGCTGTTTGATGGGATGGATCCGGTGCAGGCGCTGCTGGAGGTATAGTTTTTATACCTGGACGTTATTTCCCCGATTGTTGAACAAGTGCTTCGACTTCCATCTTTAGAACTGGTAAATGATTTATAACAATGCCCCAGATGTTTTGATCTGAAATGGCATCATACCCATGAATAATCTGATTTCTTAAACCAATTATTTTCTTGGCATTATTCAGCGGGAATTCCGGATCCTCTTTAAGAATCCTGTTTATCGCTTCGCCAATTATTTCAAGATCCCTTTCTATGGCCCTTTTCAAAATAATATCTTTTGAATACTCATCATACCGTTTTGACCTTATGAAAAAAATGAATCAATTTCATCAATGGCTAACCTGATATCGTAAAGATATTTAAGCACTTTTTCGTTCATAAATCAGTTGTTTTTCCCTATCCACAACCCTTCTGAAAATGGGATTTCTTATGGCCTGATCTTCGACAAGGTCAATGTTCCGATGAAGTAATTGTTCAAGTTCTTCTTTGAAATCCATATAGTTATCAAAGTACTCCAATAATTCAATCTTGCTGAAACTGATCAGAAAATCTATATCACTCGATTCGCTGAACTTATCGGTGAGTATGGAGCCAAATGCATACAATTCATTGACTTTGTAGGTTTGACAAAGTTCTATCAATTTTTCTCTATTGGTCTCTATGATGTTCATGATCCAAAAATACAAATTTATATGCTACGGTGCAACCGTGACATCATGGTCGCCGGCGATGAGATGAGATGGTATTCCACGATTATGCCGATATCGGAATCGCAGTCAGCGCACCCAAAGGCCTGGTGGTGTCTGTGATCAGGAATGCAGAAGGCCTCAGCCTCGCGCAGATTGAGCAGGCCATCAAAGAGCTGGCTACCAAGGCCCGCGACAATAAAATTACACTGGATGATATGACCGGCGGAACCTTTACCATCACCAACGGTGGCGTTTTCGGGTCCATGATGTCAACCCCTATTCTCAATCCCCCGCAAAGCGCAATCCTGGGTATGCACAACATCATAGAACGGCCTATTGCCCTGAACGGTCGGGTGGTCATCGCCCCCAAGATGTATGTGGCACTCTCTTATGACCACCGGGTAATTGATGGCCGCGAATCGGTTGGCTTCCTGGTGAAAGTTAAAGAATTACTAGAAAACCCGGAGAAGATGCTGTTTGATGGGATGGATCCGGTGCAGGCGTTGCTGGAAGTTTGAAAAATATTAATTTTCTCACTTTAATTAGGGATGGCTGAAAAATATCTATATGCTTGGAAATAAAATAATTACAGGGTAAAAATGAGTTCTAAGTGCATGGGAATATGGCAATAACACCAAAAAACCTTACATTAGGATTGAGAATTTCACCCATTTTGGGTAGGGAATAGCCACAGAGTGGCGAACCCCGAAGGGCTCGACGAAGTCAAACATTGGTAGCAAATCGCAGACTAAGAGCATTTTAAGGTGCATCGCACCGTAACGTAAAATGTGTAATGTTTTTATTGAGTTTTTCAGCAGACCCTAATTATTGGACTCAAAAGCAAATGATATTTCCTCATAGGCAAAGCATATTTGTTTTTTATGCCTAATATTTCCAAAAATTTGTAGAAAACATCACACTACAGTTAAAAGACAATCTGTTTTTCCTGATTGATACAATGATTCGTGACAATAAAGCAAAACAGGCTTATGCCTGGTAAACCCTGATAATAATGAAACAACTGACATTAAATTTAAGCGATAGTGAATTCCATGCATTCCTGGAGTTTATCAAAACGCTGAATTACGTGGAAGTTCCGGAAGCTGATGGAAACATCGTTGAGCGAACTGCAAAGCAGCCTTAACCAGGTTAAAATGATGCAGGAAGGTAAAATAGAAAAACAATCAGCTAATGCCTTTTTGAATGAGCTTTAGCGTATATCCAACCCCTGAGATGCTTAAAAAGGCAAAACTGTTGTAAAGCTACCATTCAGGCAACAGAGCCGGAACGAATGGAACCGGGCTTTGTTGTTAATGTTTGGGCTATTTGTAGTGTGCTGTTTTTATTCTTTTATTTCTAATTGTTTCTGTAGTGACCGATTAAAATTCTCTCCAATGAAAGAGATTCATCGCTTCACTTCGTTTCGCTCTTAATGACAGGTATTTACATTTTAATGATGGAGAGGATTGGGGTGGGCGGAAGCACCGCGTCCACCCCCCCCAAACCTCGATAAAAAGCATAAAAGACTGTCATTCAGAGCGAGGCGATGAATCTCTTAAATTTATCGGTCACTACTGTAATTGTTTATATCTTTTTTCAAGCAATTCTTTGTAACCATTCATCATGCCCTCAGATAGAAATGACCGGTCAATCCATTCCATTGCTCTAAGAGTATCCCTTTCAATTCGCTTAAAAGTTCCTTTAATCTGCCTGTCGGTTAAGCCTAATCCTTTACCTAATTGTACAAAATGCTCCCGCTTCAACTTCTTTTTCTTACCACCCAAAGTAAGTGCAAGCTCTTCCTCGTCATCCGGATTTAGAATTGAGACATTCAACAAATCATACGCCGGAGATAATACCCAGCCTGAAGGACTTTCTATCATTGAAAAATTCTTCAGGTGCATATCGTTATTACCCGTAATAAAGCAGAATAATGTCAATTCAAAATAGAAGATCTTATCAAGTAATGTATTACTGGAATAGCTATTTAATGCCTTTCCAACTTTCTCCATAGAGCTTTTATACTTATCAAAGGCTTCAGTAATCTGAAACATGTCGATCATGTGAATCTTCTTTCCTGTTTCTGTCCGGTCAACGCGCCTGGTTATGTATGATAGTTCTCCGGATGCCAATCTGATCAATGAAGATGGTACCACACGAATCCCGAAAGTTTCTGCCATTCGCATTGTAAGGTGTTCGTTTTCCGGCATTTCATAATAGCGATCAGAAGGAGGCTTAAAAATGTACTGTCCACCTAAAGCTCCAATAACCGTAAGCCGGGTATCTGATTTCCCCTTTTCTTTTTTAACCAACGAGATTGGCAGTTTCGCCTGAACGCCTGGTACCGAAACACTTCGTTCTATCACCCTTTTC
>JBBQIQ010000101.1:0-14911 GCA_038325075.1 Bacteroidales bacterium
AGGGCGCAGAGCGCAGGGCTCAGGGCTCAGGGCGGAGGGCCGGTGGCTGAGTGTTTTTCGAAATCAAGGATGATTGGGAGTAAAATTTAAAATTCGAAAAATGTATCGAAGCCACAGGGCGCAGGGCTCAGGGCGCAGGGCTCAGGGCCGGTGGCTGAGTGTTTTTCGAAATCATGGCTGATTGGGAGTAAAATTTTAAATTCGAAAAATGTATCGAAGCCACAGGGCGCAGGGCGCAGGGCAAAGCGGTGGTGGCAAAAACGGCGAGGGAGGAATGCGGTTAATTTAAATCAATTATAGATAATCGAGGAAGCATGGCATGTAACTAAATTTTTATAGTTTTGCTGAATAGAGTTGAAATGGGTTTCGCAATTTATCTTGTTCATTATTAAAACTTTAAATACATCATGCAGAAGCTGTTATTGTTAGGCGATGAGGCAATTGCCCAGGGAGGAATCGACGCCGGGATGTCGGGTATTTATGCCTATCCCGGTACACCGTCAACCGAGATTACGGAGTATGTTATGCACTCAAAAGAGGCTAAATCATTGAATATTATCGCTTCCTGGGGCGCCAATGAAAAGACGGCTATGGAAACCGCCTTGGGCATGTCGTATGCCGGCAAACGGACCATGGTTTGTATGAAGCATGTAGGGCTCAACGTAGCGGCAGATGCTTTTGTTAATTCAGCCATCACAGGCGCCAATGGTGGCCTGATTGTGGTAGCGGCAGACGATCCTTCGATGCACTCTTCTCAGAATGAGCAGGATTCCAGGTTTTTCGGGAAATTTGCCCTGATACCCATCCTCGAACCGGGCAATCAGCAGGAAGCTTATGATATGGTTCACTATGGCTTCGAACTGAGTGAAAAATTCAGGATTCCTGTGCTGATGCGCATCACCACCCGCCTTGCCCACTCACGATCAGGTGTTGAGCGGCGCGAAATCCGCAAACAGAATGCTCTGAAACTACCCGAAAACCTGAAACAGTTTATTCTGCTTCCCGCGAATGCCCGCCGCCAATACAAAAACCTGCTTAATAATCAACCGGCATTTGTTGATTCATCCGAAAAATCCCCATTTAACATCCTGATTGATCACTCCGATAAAAAAATGGGGATCATTGCCTGTGGCCTCGCCTACAATTACCTGATTGAGAACTTCGAAGATCACCACGTTCCTCACCCAGTGCTACGGATCGGTCAATATCCGGTTCCTGAACAGATGATCAACAATCTCTACGAAAGCTGCGATACCATCCTTGTGCTCGAAGACGGTGCCCCCATGATTGAAGAATTGCTGCGTGGTATCCTGAACAAAGGCAAAACCATCAAAGGCCGGCTCGATGGCACTGTTCCGCGCGACGGGGAACTGAATCCGAACATTGTGGCGCTGGCACTTGGCCTGGCGGATACGCGTGGACGGGATATTCCTTCACTGGTTACCAGCCGTCCGCCTTCGCTTTGTAAAGGTTGCCCGCACATTTACAGCTATAATGCTCTGAACGAAGCTCTTTCGGAATTCTACAAAGGACGTGTTTTCTCAGATATCGGCTGTTATACGCTGGGTGCGCTTGAGCCTTTCGATGCCATTAATTCCTGTGTTGATATGGGCGCCTCCATCACCATGGCCAAAGGTGCTGCCGATGCCGGTTTGCTGCCTTCCGTAGCTGTGATTGGCGATTCAACCTTCACCCATTCAGGCATGACCGGACTTTTAGATGCGGTCAACGCAAATTCCACTATTACAGTTATGATCCTCGACAATGGCACCACCGGCATGACCGGAGGTCAGGATTCAGCGGCTGTGGGTAAAATAGAAGGTATCTGCGAAGCGCTGGGTGTACATAAAGACCATATCAGAATTCTGAATCCGCTGCAAAAATACCACGAAGAAAACCTGTCCATCATGAAAGAAGAGATTGCCTATAAGGGCGTTTCCGTGATTATTCCAAGACGTGAGTGCATTCAAACCCTGACACGCAGAATGAGAGAAGAAAAGAAAAAACAGGCAACCGATAAAGCTGAAGCATAAAATGAAAAAAGACATTATTCTCGCCGGAGTCGGCGGACAAGGTATTTTATCAATCGCTGCAATCATTGGCACCGCAGCACTCAAAGCCGGACTGCACCTGAAACAGGCCGAAGTTCATGGGATGAGTCAGCGCGGTGGCGATGTGCAATCAAACCTGAGAATCTCTGACCGCGATATTGCTTCTGACCTTATTCCTTTTGGCAAAGCCGATATGATTATCTCGGTTGAACCGATGGAATCGCTCAGGTATCTGCCGATGCTTTCTCCCGACGGCTGGCTGGTAACCAATACCAAACCATATATCAACATCAGGAACTATCCGGAAATGGATAAACTGCTGGCCGAAATTGAATTACAGCCACGCCATATTTCATTGGATGCCGATGAAATTGCCAGGAATCTCGGCTCACCCAAGTCGGCAAATATGGTAATTCTTGGCGCTGCATCCCCATTCCTCAGCATCGATTACCTTGAATTACAGGAAGCCATCCGCAACATCTTCCGCAAAAAAGGCGATGATGTTGTTCAGGTAAACCTGGATGCGCTGCAGGCAGGGCGCGATGTTTCGGAAAAACAGATGAACTAGAAGAAAGTCAGCAGCCAAAACCATAATTCCGGATTTTGGATTGCGGATTGCGGATTGCGGACCTGCCCGACTGACCAATGCAATATTTATTGAGAAGCAATCATTAGTCGGTCATGCGGATTGCGGATTTTAGATTTTGGATTGCGGATTGCGGATTTCGGATTGCGGACCTGCCCGAATGACCAACGCAATATTTATTGAGAAGCTATCATTAGTCGGTCATGCGGATTGCGGATTTTGGATTGCGGACTTCGGATTGCGGATTTATGATTGTTGGTAAGCGATTCAATATCCTTCCAACCTTTCGATCTTTCAACCTTCCCCCGCCGATAGTGGCTCCCCTCGCCTTATTTCGAGGAGAGGGGTTGGGGGTGAGTTTCTTCCCCCGCATTTGGCGGGACTTCCCCGCCATAGTGGGCGGGGCAAGCTGCTTCGCTCCGCATCATTCCCCCGCATTTGGCGGGACTTCCCCGCCATAGTGGGCGGGGCAAGCTGCTTCGCTCCGCATCATTCCATCCCCTCCCTACTGAATTTCAATTCCACGTTCGTGGTTTATTATTTCTCTTTTGAAAAGAATTTTCCTTCTTTTCTTGTTTAACTGTAATCTTTTTCCGGTTTATCCGTCTAAAATTGAAAAGGCCTTTACAGATTTTCAGATCCGGAATTTACAATAACAGTTATTGATTTGAATTTCATGCAATTATAAATAATTATCAAACCAAATCAACCAAATATGAAAATCATCAAAATGCTTCTGATTACCCTACTCCTGCCCTTTGCCGGTTCCCAGGCAATGGCTCAACCCAATCTAAACCAGTTACCGCCATTGGTGGATCGTGAACTTTTCTTCGACAATCCTGAAATAGCCGGCAGCCAGTTGTCGCCCGACGGTTCGTTTATCTCGTTCACCAAGCCTTACAACGGTGTGATGAATGTGTGGGTAAAAAAACTGGAAGAACCATTCAGTGCTGCAAGGCCGGTAACTGCCGATGTTGCCCGCCCGGTCCGCTCCTATTTCTGGTCGAGGGATGGTAAATACATCCTCTATGTTCAGGATAAGGGTGGAGATGAAAACTTCAATATTTATGCGGTAAATCCAGCCGAAAAAGTACCTGAAGGCGCGGAAGTCCCTGTAAACCGGGATCTTACTAATCTCAAAGGAGTAAGGGTAATGATCTATTCGGTGCCTAAATCAGACCCGGACGCCATCTACATCGGCCTGAACGACCGTGATCCGGCCTGGCATGATCTTTATAAGATGAAGTTATCTACCGGTGAGCGAACGCTGATCCGGCAAAACTCAGCCGAAGACCGGATTACCGGCTGGATTTTCGACTGGGACGACAACCTTCGCATGGCCAGCCGTTCCAACATGGATGGCAGCAATGACCTGCTCAGGGTAGATGATAATGGATTCACACCCATATACTCGACCAATGTTTTTGAGCAGGCCTATCCGTTGGCTTTTCAGAAGGACAATAAAAAGTTCTATATGGTCACCAACAAAGGCGATAACCGGGACTTTTCGCAATTGGTATTATTCGATCCTGAAACCCTGAAAGAGGAATTGGTTGAATCGGACCCTTTGAACAGGGTTGACTTCGGCGATGCTGCGATTTCAGAGGTTAGCAGGGAAATTATCTACACTTCATACGAAGATGAGAAAGAACGCCTTTATTTTAAAGACAAGTCATACGAGACCGACTACAATTTAATTAAAAAAGAACTTCCGGGTGTAGAGTTTTATTTCTCCAGGCCAACTGCCGATGAGCGTTACTGGATTATCGGCGCTTACAGCGATGTTGACCCCGGTACTACTTACCTGTATGACCGAAAGAACAAGAAACTCACTTTCCAGTACCGCCCCAGGCCTAATATTCCCATGCAGGACATGGCGCAGATGAAGGCTATTTACTACCCATCCAGCGATGGCCTGGAGATACCGGCCTATCTTACCTTGCCAAAGGGCGTTGAAGCAAAAAATCTCCCGTTGATTGTTATGCCTCACGGGGGCCCATGGGCCAGAAGCAGTTGGGGATTCAATTCTTACGCCCAGTTCCTTGCCAACCGTGGCTATGCTGTGCTTGATCCCAACTTCAGGGCATCGACCGGCTATGGTAAAAAGTTTTTAGATGCGGGCAACAATGAATGGGGCCGTAAAATGCAGGATGACATCACCTGGGGTGTTAAATACCTTGTAAAACAAGGCATTGTCGATGCAAAAAAAGTTGCCATCATGGGTGGATCTTATGGTGGTTATGCTACCCTGGCGGGCCTGGCTTTCACACCTGAGGTATATGCGTGCGGGGTTTCCATTGTAGGCCCTTCCAACCTGATTACCCTGCTGAATTCCATTCCCCCTTATTGGGAGTCAATTCGTAAGGTATTCCACTTACGGATGGGCGATCCTTCAACCCCCGAAGGAAAAGCAGATCTCGAACGGATGTCGCCGCTCTTCTCGGCCGATAAGATCAAAGCCCCGCTGCTGGTTGTACAGGGCGCCAACGATCCCAGGGTTAACAAATTTGAGTCAGACCAGATTGTTGTGGCTTTGCGCGACAGGGGTTTTGCTGTTGAGTACATTGTTGCACCCGACGAAGGCCACGGTTTTGCCCGACCGGTTAATAACATGGCCATGCTGGCTGCCGCAGAGAAATTCCTGGCCAAACACCTGGGTGGCCGTTACCAGGAAAGCATGAAACCGGAAGTTGCCACCAGGCTGAGTGAAATTACGGTAGATCCAAAGAGTGTGACATTGAAGGAGGAGGAGAAAAATTAAGTCTGAATTCTAAAGTAAATATTTCATTGCTCCCAAAAAGCCGGGTAACCAATCATCCCATCTAAAAGTGGGACAGGTTGAAAAGATCAATGGAATTTTAATACAGTCACAGCGCCCGGGAGGAATTCCGGGCGTTGTCGTTTTTGATTAAATACGATAAACCAACCATAAAATCAGAAATTCCGTATCTTTAACCTAAGTTGAGCGATTAAACTACTAAAATCGCTCAACCTGGGTTAAACCAACATACTCAGCTTTCCTGAAGAAAAATAGTTGACACACCGCCAATCCTTTGCCATACCAACGAAGGATAAAACCGGATTCTTTTTAATCAACAAGATACAATATTATGAAAACAGCAACCAGCCAAAAAGTGTTGACCAGTCTGATCATGGCAATTTCCTTCTTCCTGTTTATTTCCTGCAATCCACAATCCGAAAAACCAAAAACTTCTGAATCAGGCAGTTTCAGATTTTTGGAAATGGATATTACGGAGGTTCAACAGGGCTATAAAGATGGCAGCTTTACCATTAAGGAACTTGTTCAGGCGTATCTTGACAGGATAGAAGAAATTGATAAAAACGGTCCGGGACTTAACGCCATTATTCAAATAAATCCTGACGCCCTGCTGATAGCTGAAACGCTGGATAAAGAGATGGCTGCGGGTAAAAGCAGGGGACCACTTCATGGTATTCCGGTTGTGCTGAAAGACAATATTGACACCCACGACAAAATGGCAACCACTGCCGGATCAAGAGCGTTGAAAAACTCCTACCCACTCAGCGACAGTTTTCTTGCCGGAAAATTAAGGGATGCAGGTGCGGTAATCATCGGGAAAGCCAATTTAAGCGAATGGGCGAATTTCAGAGGCGAACTATCGACCAGCGGTTGGAGCGGTGTTGGCGGCCAGACCAAAAACCCCTATGATCTGAGCCGTAACCCCTGCGGATCGAGTTCGGGTTCGGCCGTGGCGGTATCTGCCAACCTTTGCATACTTGCTATCGGCACCGAAACCGATGGATCCATTGTATGCCCCTCGCATATCAACGGCATTGTCGGCATTAAGCCAACGGTAGGTCTGATAAGCCGCACCGGCGTTATCCCCATTTCATTTACGCAGGACACACCGGGACCGATGGCACGAACGGTCAGAGATGCGGCAATCTGCCTGGGCGCAATGACCGGCATTGATTCTGCCGATTCAAAGACGCTGGCTGGTGGCGGTAAATTCTACAGGGATTATACGCAATTTTTAAAAAAAGGTGGTTTAGAGGGCAAGCGAATCGGGCTGTACAAAGGCGCTTTGGGAACAAACTTCAAGGTAGATTCGCTGTTTTATCAGGCGGTGAATTTCCTGAAAAGCAAAGGAGCAACAATTATTGAGATTGATGAAATAGCCAGCAGCGAAGTTGATAATTACTCCTTTGAAATTATGCTCTATGAATACAAGGATGGATTGAACAAGTATTTCCGGTCTCTGGGCCCGGGTGCGCCAGTTAAAAGCATTGAAGAGCTGATTGCATTTAACAAATCGGATTCGGTTGAATTGAAATACTTTAACCAGCGTTATCTCGAAATGGCCCAAAAAAAAGGAGATCTGACTTCTCCGGAATACCAGGAGGCTCTGGCCAAAATGTTGAAAGGCAGCCGGGAAGAGGGTATCGACCGGGTAATGGATATGCATCAACTGGATGCAATCATCGCCCCTACCGGAAGCCCTGCCTGGAAAACCGATCTGATCAATGGCGACAGTTATCAGTTGGGGACTTCTTCTCCTGCAGCCCGTGCAGGTTATCCAAACATTACAGTACCCATGGGTGATATTGAAGGGTTACCTGCCGGAATTTCGTTTTTCGGAAGGGGCTGGAGTGAGCCGGTTTTGCTTGAAATCGCCTATGCTTACGAATCCGGCACCAAACATCGGAACGCTCCGAAGTTTCATCCTTCAGAAAACGAATAAATCAATGAATATAAATAAATTTCTTCCGGCTGGTATTTATCTGCAATTACTTATTTCAATCCAGTACTGTCCGGTAAAATTTATGAAAATACTGTCACTAAAATTCCGAACAATCGACTTTATTTTTTGAACTTAATGCAACTTTTCGTACCTTTCTTCCTATATTTGTATATGAATGAACAATATTGACACCGCACATTCACAAATCTACTGACAGCAACACCGGATATAACTGCCCAAAATCCGGACTCATTTAAAAGATATTTAAGATAGTGGAGACCAGAAACCACTGAATAAACGGGCCTGCACCACTCAGGTTTTTTAGCGGAGGCGATTCCGAAAAGCCATACGAGTAGGAAACTTAATATTCAGACTATATGAAAACAAAACGTGTAGGTTCATTTCTTATATTATTTGCAATCAGTTTGTTTGCCAATAATATTTATGCCCAGGGCGTATATGCAAATTTGAATGTCGGGTATGGGTTTGGTATGAGTACCCAGAATTTAAGCTTTTTTGATTTCTACAACTCAACGTATGGGAATAATTCAACAACCGATGAGCAGGTAAATGTATCACTGGGTAAAGGGTTAAATGTGGGAGGTGCTTTGGGAATTATGTTCAATGAGAACATCGGAGCCGAATTGGGGGTTTCCTACCTGCTGGGTGGCAAGAATGAAGCTAAAGATGTGTATTTAAACGGAACAATAAATTACACCCTTTCATCAACCATGTTAATAATTAATCCTTCGCTTATTCTGACAGCCGGAATGGAAGGCATCAATCCCTATGCAAAATTCGGGGTAGTCATTGGCTCTGGCTCTGTTCTCTTTGAGTATAAAGACAATGATGATGGTGATGTTGATCTTACGAATATGAAATTAAACGGGGGATTGGCTCTTGGATTAAATGCAGCAATAGGTGCTACTTTTAGCCTGAATGATAAAATGTCATTTTTCGGAGAAATAAACATGGTAAATATGTCGTATGCACCAAAAAAAGGTGAAATAACAGAAGCTACCTACAACGGTGTTGACGAACTGCCTGGCATGACTACCCGTGAAAAGGAAATTGAATTTGTTGACAGTTATACCTACAATTGGGAAAGTCCACAACCGGATTCTGAGCCGAATAAAGAATTAAAGCAAAAACTGCCCTATGGCAGCCTTGGTGTTAATTTTGGAATACGGTTTGGGTTATAGTCTGATTTTGTAATAATCATGGCTTTATACAGGCGACTGACCCTGCATAAAGCCATTTTTTATTTATTCTTCAGGGCAAGCTGGATGGAAAATAGTTCTCTTAGCTTTGTCTTGAAAAATTCTTTTTTTGTTACTTTATCTACCTCTCCAGTTGCATTTGTTACTTGAATTCAACTATTTTGTAAATTAGCAAATTAGCAAATTGATTTATTTCCAGGAGACTCTATTTATCAGAGATTGTCATTTATTAACGTGCGAAGGGGACACGACATTTGGTGTCACTACTTCCTTTTTGTCACCACCTGGAAGAAATTCCGGGCCCGTACTTTATTAAATATTGCATGAATCCATTTCTTCTTACATTTGAATGATCAAAATGTTGATCCAGGCAAAATCCTGTTACCGGATTTTCGTAAACCAAAAAAAAATATGTCACATAAATTTTCCGAAAAAACAGAAACCAAAAGGCTCATCATTGCAAATGCTGGTTTGGAAGAATGCTATGATCTTCAGGAAATCTGTATGACATGGGACGACAAAAAATTCATGGAAGGGGAAGACTTTGAGCCTGACTTTATCAGGAAATGCCTGACAGAAGGCGATCTGCCACCGATACCCGGAGCCACAAAGGAGCATTACAGGCTGAAGTCATTCCACCTGAAAGAATCAGGCCGGCTGATTGGTTTTACTGATTTGTATTTCGGATATCCTTCGGAAAAAATGGCCTGGATCAGCATCTTTATAATTTCCAAAGATTACCGGAAAAAAGGATATGCGCAGGAAGTTATTGATTCAATATCCGTAGAATGCACCATGGCCGGATTTAATCTAATCGGGATCGGGGTATATCTGAAAAACCTGAGAGGCCTGAGGTTCTGGATAAAAGCTGGCTTCAGGGAAATAACAGAAATTTCAGGTGATGCTGATTCCGGTGAGAATGCATTTGCTTTAATCCGATTGATGAAAAAACTTAAATAACCAATTTATACAGGTAAGAACTTCAGCGCCGCTGAATTACAAAGTATGCAGAAGTAGGGACACGACATTTCGTGTCCCTACTTCCTTTTTGTCACCAATGTTGGCACGCATCTTAACTTCTGACTTGCGCCCCGGCTGGATCAGGGAATGTTTCCAAGTGCGATTGTTAGCCAGAGCTGAAAAAAATTCATACCAGGAAATACCGTTCTGTGCGCCTTACTTCAGTTTAGAACAGAAATCCCGGATAATTCAGATTGCGTAATAAAACCCGGAAAAATTTCTGGTTTTTTTTAATGCAGGGGTGGAATCAGCGTTACCTGGTTCTTCATTTTTCACCAGAAAACGACCATGCCGGCAAGATCGGATCTCCGGTAATGGAAGCGTTTTGTTCCTGACATGTTGAATCCTGTGAACAAGCGTGCCTCCCAACTGTTAATAATTCAGGTAACTCACGATAAAAGAAAATGGTGAATGCCGGAATTAAAAAAAACAAATCTGTTATGGAAGATTATCACGGCACTGTTCAATTTGCGATACACATGGCTGTGTGTTGTTGTCTGAGTCCACCAGGGCGGTAAAGGTTTTTTATGCATAGCTGGGAAAATAAAACAGCAAAAATCTAAAGCCCTTCCGCATATGCAGTAGGGCTATTTTCATTACAGGATTCAGTTGAAAAGGGCTCTTCAAACTATCAAAAATTCAAACAGAAAGGAATCATTAAAATATGTCACATCCGATTTTTGAGCACAATGCGAAATTCTTAAGACTCTCTTTTGACAGGAAGCTGCTTTCGGTTTGGGCAGAAGAAATGGTTGAATGGCTTTTTTGTATTCATTCGGGTTATGCCGATGAAAATACTTTTCTGTCGAAAGAAATTGAACTAAAACAAAAGTTGGTGCAGTTCATCATTCAGACAAACAGTTATGGTAAAGATGCAAATGCCTGTGCAACGACCTTCTTCGGAAAACTACCGCTAATTCATGGTTGGCTGATAAACGACCTCGAAGCCTTGTACAATTCAGATCCCGCAGCCAGGTCTGTTGACGAGGTGCTGTTTTCCTATCCCGGATTTTATGCTATATCGATGCATAGGCTGGCCCATGAATTATTCCGGCTAAATATCCCCGTCATTCCGAGGCTACTATCAGAATTTTCGCACAGCAAGACCGGAATTGACATCCATCCGGGAGCAACCATCGGGGAAAGATTTCAGGTGGATCATGGCACAGGTGTGGTTATAGGAGAAACCTGCTATATTGGCAATGATGTAAAGGTTTACCAGGGTGTTACAATAGGTGCGCTCAGTGTAAATCGCGAAAGCGCTGAAACCAAACGACACCCGACCATTGGGAACAGGGTGGTCATTTATGCCAATGCAACCATTCTGGGAGGAAATACCATGATCGGCGATGATTCTGTGATCGGGGGCAATGTCTGGATCACCCGTTCAATTCCGCCTTATTCGATGGTATTCCACAAAAGCGAAATCATCATAAAGGATAACCAAACATTTCCTGAACCTTTAAATTTTATCATTTAACTAAAAACCAAATGAAAGCAAATAACATTTTACAAACCATAGGGAGCACCCCGCATATAAGAATTAACAAACTGTTTGGCCAGTCACACGAAGTGTGGATAAAACTGGAGAGGAACAATCCGGGCAACAGCATCAAAGACAGAATTGCACTTGCCATGATTGAAGATGCAGAGCAAAGAGGTATTTTAACCGAAGATAGTATCATCATCGAACCCACTTCCGGAAATACCGGGATTGGACTTGCACTGGTTGCGGCCGTAAAAGGCTACAAGCTTCTGCTGGTGATGCCGGAGTCGATGAGCATTGAGCGACGAAAACTGATGGCTGTTTATGGAGCAAAGTTTGAATTGACTCCCCGTGAAAAAGGCATGAAAGGCGCCATTGAAAGGGCCATTGAGCTGGTACAGGCGACCCCAAATGCATGGATGCCGCAACAGTTCAACAATCAGGCAAATTTAGAGATCCACCGGAATACAACGGCACAGGAAATTCTGGCAGATTTTCCCGAAGGGCTCGATTATATCATAACCGGAGTTGGAACGGGTGGTCATATAACCGGTGTCGCAGAAGTGTTGAAACCAAAATTTCCCGGGCTCAAGGTGTTTGCCGTGGAGCCTGAGTTATCGCCGGTTTTGAGTGGGGGTGCACCAGGCCCACATCCAATACAAGGAATCGGCGCAGGTTTCATTCCTCAGATTTACCGGGGTAGCCTGATTGATGGAGTCATTCAGATAGGGAAAGACGAAGCCTATGAATACACGAGAAGAATAGCTATGGAAGAAGGTATTTTTGTTGGGATTTCAACCGGTGCTTCCCTGGCTGCCGTTGCAAAAAAATTACAGGAGATTCCGCCTGGGGCCAAAATCCTCACATTCAATTACGATACCGGGGATAGATACTTATCGGTAGAGGGATTGTTTGGATGAAGAAATTACACTTGTTCTATCATTGGTATTTTCAGGGTTAGCTTTGCTACCCATGATCGTTGATAGTTCAACTGACTTATTTTATTTTATTTGATTCGATCAGAAGATTGACAGTCCAGATTTCAACAGTAAGTATTTTTAAAGAAAAATTAGATTCGATAAAACTAATTGCCTTAATTTACTTCCCGATTCCAAAGAACTCTGACCAATGTATAAAGAATACTTTTTAAGAAGTGTTTTAATCCCATGTATGCTACTTCCTGCTTTTATCACTTTAGGCCAGGACAGCCTTCTGAACGTCCTGAGAAGTTCAGTCAACGACACCAATAAGGTAAAAACCCTGAATGAGTTATCCATTTCCTACCGCATTGCTGACTATAATAAATCATTGCAATATGCAGATGAAGGACTGAAACTGGCCAGGCAACTCAACTACAATAAAGGAATTGCAGCAGCGCTCAGGAACATAGGGCTGGCCTGGTACCGTCAGAATGAGTTTAAAAAGTCATCCGAATTCCTCGACCAATCATTTTTGAAATTGAAAGAACTGAATGACACTGCCGGCATGGCCGGTTATTATAGTTCAACAGGCGATATTTTCCTAAGGCAACAATTGTATGGCAATGCCCTGAAAAACTATAGCCACTCGCTGGAATTTTACAAAAAAGCCGGAAATTTCAAAGGTGTCATTCATAGCAATATCAACATTGGGCATACTTATTACAGCCAGGAGAAGTATGAAAAAGCCATGGAATACTACATTAAGGCGTTGAATCTGGCTGAGAAAAACAAAGCACTAAAAGAAATTGGCACTTGCTATATCAATGTTGCGAATGTTCTCAACACACAATCTGACTACAAAGGGGCTATTCAATACCTGGGAAAATCCCTGACAATATTTGAAGGACTGAATGACAAATACAATATGGGTGTTTGCTACAATAACATAGCCGCAAACTATATAAATCAGGACAGCCTGAGTCAGGCAATGAAATTTCTCGGAAAATCACTGCAGATTTATATCGGTATTGAAGATAAAAAGGGACAGGCAGCGTGTTATCTGAATATGGGCATCGTCTCGGATAAAAATAAAGAATACAGTAAAGCCAAAAACTATTACCTGTCGGCCCTCAAAATCAATGAAGCACTTTTTGATAAATACCGGATAACAACCTGCCTTGCAAACCTTTCCATCTCCTACCTGAATCTGAAAGATTATGGTGCGGTTATAGAATCCAGTGAGCGCGGATTGAATATTGCCAAAGAAATCAATGTATTTGATGCGCAGAGGGTTTTTTATAAAAGTCTGGCAGCAACTTACGACAGTCTGGGAAACTACAAAAAAGCCTTTGAGTATTTTAAGCTATACAAACAGGTTGATGATAGCCTTGCCAGCGCCGATAACCGCAAACAGGTGCTTGAGTTGGAAGCAAGATATAACACCGAGAAAAAGGAGATAGAAATCAGTAATCTTACAAAAGATATTAAGCTTCAGGCCATTAAACTTGAAAATAACAGGAATTTATTGATTTTTTCCATTGTTATTATTATCCTTGTCTTAATTCTGCTTCTTGTTTTTTACAGGCTATATGCCTTAAAATTAAATTCAACCAGGTTGCTCGCTCAAAAAAACAATGAACTCGAATTGATGAACATGACGCTCACCGAGTCAGAAGCGGCATTAAAGGAACTAAACGCCACAAAGGACAAATTCTTTACCATTATTGCCCATGATATTAAAAACCCCCTGAGTGCCTACCGGTCAGTGACCAAAATGCTAACAAACTCCTTTTACGAGCTGAGTGAACAGCAAAAACTGGAATATATCAGGGGAATCTATAAATCATCGGAGAATCTTTTCGAACTTTTTCAGAACCTGCTTCAATGGTCAACTTCCCAATCGGGCACCATGAAATTCAAACCACAGGAGATTGATATGGGAATTATTGCTTTCAAGGCAGTAACTGTTCTGCAGGAAAGTGCGGATAAAAAAAATATACAGGTTGAACTAAATGTCAAAACTGGCACCTATGCTTTTGGTGATATCAATATGGTTTCGATCGTCATGGTCAACCTCTTGTCAAATGCGATCAAATACACCAAACCTGAAGGAATCATCAAAGTGAATGCTTCAGAAAAAGATAATTTTATCATAATATCAGTAATTGACAATGGCATCGGAATTACTCAGGAAGATACTGAAAAGCTCTTCAGGGTAGAAATTGATCATAAAACCATTGGCGGTTCAGAAGAAAAAGGAACAGGGATTGGTTTAATTCTCTGTAAGGAGTTTGTATCGAAAAACGGAGGAAATATCTGGGTTGAAAGCGAGTACGGGAAAGGTTCAACTTTTAACTTTACCTTGCCCAAAGTGCCGGATTGATCTAATAATTGGCATTTTATAGCCAATGCTAACAGAAGACCATGCAACGGCAAACAAACCAAAAATGAAACTGACCTTATCTGACAATAATAATATGACAAAAGTTTTAATTACAGGGGCGACAGGAAATGTTGGAATTGAAGTATTATCTGCTTTAAAAAACCTTGACCATCAACTAGAAATATTTGCAGGAGTCAGGGACACAGAATTTGGTAATGAGAAGCTATCAAATTTCAACATCAGGACAATTAAATTTGACTTTATGAATATTGAGACTTTTTTGCCTGCCCTAAAAGACTTAGACGTACTTTTTTTGCTTCGACCACCACAAATTTCAGACGTTAAAAAATATTTTGTACCACTCATTGAAATTGCAAAGCTATCTTCGGTAAAGCACATTGTGTTTCTATCTGTGCAAGGTGTGGAGAACAGCAAAATTATACCCCATCATAAAATAGAAAAATTAATTGTTGACAGTAAAATTCCATATACATTTTTACGACCTGCCTATTTTATGCAGAATT
>JBBQIQ010000102.1:0-14786 GCA_038325075.1 Bacteroidales bacterium
CAACCTTGGTTTCGGATTTTCGCTCGGCAAAACCGACAAATGGCTTGCCGGGGCCGATATTCAATGGCAGCAATGGGAAAAATATTCTTATTTCGGAATCTCCGACTCGTTAAAAAATAATTTAAGAATTTCTTTAGGCGGATCTTACAATCCTTCGTCATCAACCATATCAAGTTACTGGCAAAGGATTACTTACAGGGCAGGGGCCAGGTATTCACAGAGCTATCTTGATCTTCGGGGAAACCGGATAAACGAGTTTGGCATAAGTATTGGTATAGGATTGCCGCTGCCACGCACCAGGTCAACAATCAACTTTGCTGCTGAACTCGGATCGCGGGGTACAACAAACAACAGCCTGATAAAAGAAAATTTTGTTAAATTTACCCTCGGACTTTCAATTTTTGAACGTTGGTTTATTATCAGGAAGTACGATTAAAATTGTTAACCAAAAAAAGAATCACTATGAAAAAGGGCAAAAAAGCAGTTTTTTTCCTGTTGATGATAGGCCTGCTTCCATTCAGTAACGTTATTGCACAGGACAACGATGACAGCATAGTCAATGGAAATAGCAAAGGACCGAAATACGGTAATGATTCGGCCACCTGTGTAATGCATTTGTCGCTATACCGCGAATTCTTTAAGCAAAAAAACTATAAGGATGCTTACCCCCATTGGAAATGGGTTTTTGCCAATGGCCCACGGTCGAGCCAGAATGTTTATATTGACGGGGCCAAAATGGTCAGTGCCAGGATCGACGAGGCCAAAGAACCTGCCAAACGCGATTTGCTGATCGATACCCTCATGATGGTTTACGACCAGCGTATCACGTATTTCAACCGTGAGGGTTATGTGCTGGGCCGGAAAGGTTACGATCTCTACACTTACCGTCCTGAAAAGAGCGAACAGATCTACCAGATTTTGAAGAAATCCGTTGAATTATCAGGCAATAAATCTGAAGGATCTCCATTGGTTTATTATTTCAGAAGTATTATTGGAATGGCTGTGGATCTCCAGAAACTTGAAAAATCAGCTATTGTAGATGGTTACGACCAGATTTCGCAGATCATAGATTACAACATCAGGGAAAATGCCGCTAACCCTGAAAAACTTGCATCGTGGGAAAATATAAAAGGCAACATTGAATCCACCTTCGAGCCTTATGCAACCTGCCCTGATTTGGTTAGCATGTACGAAAAGAAGTTTGCCGAAAATCCAGGTGATATTGAGTTGCTGAAGAAAATTACCAATATTCTTGAGCGCAAAGATTGTACAAAGGATGATCTTTTCTTCCTGGCAACCGAAGCTTTACATAAGCTTCAGCCAAGCGCCCAATCGGCCTACCTGATGGGAAGGCTGAGCTATCAGAAAGAACAAGTTTCAAAAGCTGCTGAATACATTCAGGAAGCAGCAAATCTTTATGAGGATAATGCCGATAAGATCAAGGCACTGGATTTGCTGGCCAACATCAATTATAGTCAGCGGAATTTCCAACAGGCCAGAGTCAATGCATTGAAAGTACTGCAACTAAACCCGAACTACGGTAAGGCCTATATGCTCATAGGTGACCTTTATGCTGCCAGTGCATCGATGTGTACGGGTGATGATTTGGGAGGTGCTACGGTTTACTGGGCTGCAATTGATAAGTACCAGAAAGCCCGCAGCGTTGATTCGTCCGTGGATAGTGAAGCCGGTTCTAAAATCTCGCAATACGCAAGGCATTTCCCCGCTTCTGGTGACCTTTTTTTCCGCGACTTGATCGAGGGCAACTCATATACTGTAGGATGCTGGATCAACGAGACAACCACCATCAGGGGCATTAAATAGTACAATGAAATAAAGGTGAAAAAAAAGCAGCTATTCAGCCTTTTTAATCCATTTCTTAAAAGCGTTGCCATCGTTAGTATGGCAACGCTTTTAAGTTGTAACAACGACCTGGGAGAAGTTAACAGGCTGAATCCGACCGATACTACCCCGACCATGTATGCCCGCAGCGTATCGATAGCTGAAAGCGAAATGGGCAGAATAAAATACAACCTGACGGCACCTTTATTACAACGGTATGAATCACCTGACAAGGGTGACAGAACAATCTTTTCTGAAGGCTTCAGGGTTGTTTTCTATGATTCGCTGCAACCCGATAAAATCAGAACTGAAATAACGGCTGAGTATGGGGTTGACAATGAAGGAAAACGCACAATGGAGGCCAAATCAAATGTGATCGTTATTAATCATCAGAAAGGGGAAAAGCTCAATACCGAACAACTGATCTGGGATAAAAATACCCGGAAAGTATTCTCAGACAAGTTTGTAACGATAACGACCCCAGACAAGATCATTTATGGCGAAGGGATGGAGTCGGACGAGAAATTTGAACGTTGGATCATTCGAAAACCCCGGGGCGAAATGTATGTTAATGAAAAGTAAAGCCGGCCACTGTATTTCAAACTCTTGATTATCTTTGCATTCAAATACCACCTCTCGTTTCGTGGTTTTAAAAAGCTGACAATCAGAAGAGCTAAATTGGTTATTTTGAACGAATTGAAACGATTACAAGCCTGAATCACGGCAAGCAGACACTGGATTTGACTTAGCACCCGGATGTATTTACTGATCCCAATTGCAATAGCACTCTTATTCTCAGCATTCTTTTCAGGAATGGAAATTGCCTTTGTTTCTTCTAACAAACTAAGAATTGAAGTTGATAAGAACAAAGACCTGCTCCCTGCAAAGATTTTATCGCTCTTTGTGCGGAGGCAATCACATTTTATTGCAGCCTTGTTACTGGGCAACAACATAGCATTGGTTATCTATGGTATCTATTCGGTAAGCCTGCTAACCAACCCCTTACTCAGCATATTGCCCGAAGGCCCTGGTACAGCAGTCCTGTTGCTGATTCTTCAAACCATCCTGTCAACGCTTGTTATTCTGATTTTTGCTGAATTTCTTCCGAAAATCCTGTTCAGGATCAATCCAAATAAAATACTCAGCTTTTTTGCTGTCCCTGTTTACATGATTTATGTTTTAATATACCCTGTCGTCCTTCTGTTCATAGGGATTTCCGAGTTGTTACTGCGGGTTGTTTTCAGGGTAAAGGTCTCACGGCCTGATTATTCGTTCAGTGCCATCGACCTGGATTATTATCTGAAGGATTCATCATCAATTCAACCGGATGAAAGAGAGGATTTCCAGGAAATACAAATGATTCAGAATGTAAGAGATCTGAATAATATTAAGTTGCGCGAGTGTATGGTTCCGCGTAATGAGATCCTGGCAATCAATTCAACCGAAAGTATTGATAACCTGAGAAGCTTTTTTATAGAAACCGGCCATTCAAAAGTTCCAGTATATCAGGATTCCATCGATAACATCATCGGCTATACCCATTTACACGATCTTTTCAGGAAGCCGGCCACAATAAGCGAAATCATTAAGCCCGTAATGATTGTTCCCGAGACCATGCCGGCCAATAAACTGCTGAATCTTTTTATTGCAGAACGCAAAAGTGTCGCCCTGGTGGTGGATGAGTTTGGCGGCACTGCCGGCATGCTTACCATTGAAGATGTAATCGAGGAAATTTTCGGCGAAATTGAAGATGAATTCGATGTTGAGGAACTAATTGAGCAACAGCTTGATGAAGATGAATTCCTTTTATCGGGCAGGCTTGAAATTGACTACCTTAATGAGAAATACAGCCTGAAACTTGTGAAATCGGATGATTACGAAACCCTTGCCGGCTATATCATTCATCATCACGAAAGTATTCCGGTCAAAAACGATGAGATTATGATTGAAGGGTTCCTGTTCACCATCGTTCAGGCAACCGATACCCGGATTGAACAGGTACTGCTCCGGCTGAATCCTTCCTGAAAAGTTAAAGAACTGAAATAAAGGACGCCCGAATTGATACAAATTTCAGGCAGGGATATAAAAATGCCCGTAGTTGACCAATTTTATTTTTATACTATCAGTTTTATTGTAAATTTGCACCCTCTTATAAAAAATTAAATAAAATGGCATTAATCGGAGATATTCGTAAACGTTCAGGACTTCTTGTCATCATTATCGGAGTAGCACTTGCTGCCTTTGTACTTGGAGATCTTTTGTCAAACCGCCCGGGATCGCGCGGAGGAACAAATATTCTGGCTGAAATAAATGGTGAAAAAATTCTGGGTACTGATTTTAACCAGCGTGTTGAAGAAAACATAGAGGCCCAGAAACTGAATACCAACAAAGAAAACCTTACTGCAGATGAGCAATTTCAGATAAGGCAACAGACCTGGGACCAGGTTGTTAACGAAACTATTTTGCAGGAAGAAGTTTCAAAGCTTGGCATTACCGTTTCAACAGAAGAGTTGGACGACCAGATCAGAGGAAAGAACCCGCATAGTTATATAACCCAGAGTTTCCGCGACCCGCAGACAGGTCAGTTTGATCCCGCCACCGTTGTAAATTTTCTGCAAAACCTCGAGCAGGTTGATCCGCAGATGAAACAGCGCTACCTGATGATTGAAAAGGCAATCAAAGAAGATAGATTGAGTACCAAATACCGTAACCTTATTGCCAAAGGGTTCTACGTTCCCAAGGCTTTTGCAAAACGCGACTACGAGGCCCGCAATACCCGTGTTAAGGTCCGCTACTATGGCGCCCCCTATACCAGCATTGCCGATAGCCTTGTGAAGGTAACTGATGCAGATTTCGAGAAATTCTATACTGAGAACAAACACAAGTATCAGCAGGAAGCTTCCCGCGATATCGAGTATGTTACTTTTGAGGTATTGCCATCAAACGAAGACCGCGAAAAAATCAACCAGGAAGTTCAGGGTTTATACACCGAGTTTTTAACTACAGAAAATGCCGTTTCTTTTGTTAACTCTACTTCTGATGAACGATATGACAGCACCTGGATAAAGAGAGGCAAGTTGCCATTCCAGATGGACTCACTGATGTTCAACTCACCCGTTGGTACGACGTTTGCGCCCTTTATCGAAAACAATATGTACATGATGGCAAGATTGGTTGATGTACAAACCCGGCCCGACTCTCTTAAGGCAAGTCACATTCTGATTTCTTATCAGGGAACCAATGTTAATCCCGATACAAAACTTACCAAAGAACAGGCTAAGGTAAAAGCTGATAGTGTGCTTAATTTGGTTAAATCAAGCCCGGCAAAATTTGAAGAACTAGCGGGCACAATCAATGATGATCAAACGGCCTCCAAATCCAAAGGCGACCTGAATTGGTTCGCTGATGGTGCTATGGTGCCGGCATTCAACTCTGCGGTGCTCAATGGTAAAATAGGTGATATCATTGAGGTTGAAACCCAGTTTGGTTTTCATGTTATAAAGATCACCGGTAAAACAGCGCCTGTCAAAAAAGTTCGGGTTGCCATGGTTAAGCGATTGATCGAGCCCAGTTCAAAAACCATGCAGGATGTTTACACACAGGCCAGCCAGTTTGCTTCAAAGGCTAAAGATATGGAAGGCTTCAACAAATTGATTGATGAACAAAAGCTTACCAAGCGTTTAGCCGAGCGGATCAGTCCCGACCAAAATTCACTTCCCGGTTTGTCAGAAGCCCGGCAGATTGTCATCTGGGCATTTAACAAAGAAACCGAAAAGGGAAACATTTCACAGGTATTTGACCTCGAAAACCGATATATGGTCGCTGTATTGAAAGATGTCCGCGAAAAAGGCTTACCTACTCTCGAACAGTTAAAGGAATTCATTGAGCCGATGGTAAAACGTGATAAAAAAGCCGAAACCCTGATTGCCGAGATAAATAAAAACTTCAAATCATTAGCGAATATTGATAAAGCATACATGACCCTTGGCATGAAAGCAGATACCAATGAGGTTACTTTTGCCAGTTCAAATCTTCCGGGTTATGGTAAAGAAGATGATGTCATCGGAACCTTGTTTACTTTGAAACCTGGACAGATGTCGAAGCCGGTAAAAGGGAATCAGGCCGTTTTCATTCTTGTTGCAGAACAGATAACACCAGCCCCTCCCAAAGATGATCTGACCGCTGAAAAAAGAATGCTTACCAACGCATTCCGCACCCGGGCCCAACGCGAACCGGCAGAAGCGCTGAAACGCAAGGCAGAAATTGAAGATAACAGGCTCATGTTCTATTAGTTTATAAAATACTTTCATAAAAAAGCTACCTTCACGGGTAGCTTTTTTTATGCATGATTTTCTTCATTTTTTACTACTTTTAAAAATTAATTCCTGAGGTTATGCTTAAACAGGTAGGCAGTCATATTATCTCACTTTTTTTTCCAAGGATATGCTTAGCCTGCGGCAACAGCCTGTTAAAAAATGAGGAGATCCTTTGTTTTTCATGTGTTTATCATTTTCCTAAGACCCATTTTCATCTTGAGGAAGACAATCCTGTAGCCCGGCAATTCTGGGGAAAAATCAATTTCTCCTCAGCCGCTTCTTTCTATTATTTTACCAAAGGAAGCAAAGTTCAGCATTTGGTGCATCAGTTAAAATACAAGGGCTATAAGGAGATTGGTTCTCATATAGGCAAACTTTACGGTTATGAATTGATAAAATCGCCCTTGTTTAATACAGTCACATCCGTTATTCCGGTTCCGTTACATCCCCGTAAACAGGCTAAAAGAGGCTACAATCAGGCTGAATGGTTTGCCAGGGGTCTGTCAGAATCCATGCGGATAGAACTTGATACCCATACGCTAATCAGGGCCCACGCTTCAGAAACGCAGACACGCAAATCAAGGTTCAACCGCTGGGAAAACGTGAAGGAGATTTTCAGGGTGAATGATATTGGCAAACAAGCCGGTAAACATGTGCTTCTGGTTGATGATGTTATAACCACTGGTTCTACCCTTGAAGCGGCAGGCCACGAATTGCTGAAGGTTCCTGGTATTACAATCAGTGTTGCCTCTATCGCCTGTGCGGTAAAATAGTCATACAATACTTAACTTCAGCATATTGGTTTTCCCGGGCTTCCCGATCGGGATACTTGAAACATAAATAATATAATTCCCCGTAATAATATAGCCCCTGGCGATTAAAGTTTTACGCATTTCCAACATGGCTGTATCCGTATTGCTGAATTTTTCAAAATAAATTCCTGTAATTCCCCAAACCAGGCTTAATGCGGACAACAGGTTTCTGTTGTTCGAGAAAATATAAATCCCTGCTCCGGTCCGGTGGCTGGCAAGTTTAAATGCCGAATAACCGGTGTAAGTCATGGCTATCAGGGCACGGGCATTCACTTCGCGCGCAAGATTGCAGGCAGCCCTGATCACTGAATCGGAAATCCTCCGTTCTCCAGGCCCTTCATTTGGTTTAATATCAGGATAAAAGATGTTGCTGGCCTCCACATCGGAAATAATGCGGTTCATGGTTTCGACAGTCTGAACCGGAAAATTCCCGACCGATGTTTCGCCACTCAGCATCAGTGCATCGGCGCCATCCAGCACTGAATTGGCCACATCGTTCACTTCGGCCCTGGTTGGCCTCATATTGGAAATCATTCCCTCCATCATTTGTGTTGCCACGATAACCGGCTTTGATGCTGCTACGCACAATCTTACAAGCTTTTTCTGAATGATGGGTACCTGCTCCTGTGGAATTTCAACACCCAGATCGCCCCTGGCAATCATTACAGCATCAGCCATTGCAATAATCTCTGCCGCGTTTTCAACCGCTTCAGGTTTTTCAATTTTTGCAACAATCCCCGGGAGTTCGCCGTCGCAGAGTTCCGTCAATTTCTTCCGAAGATCTGAGATATCAGCAGCAGAACGAACAAAAGACAGGGCAACCCATTGAACTTTCAGTGTGACTATAAATTCCAGATCGTTCAGATCCTTTGCCGACAGTCCGGGAAGTTTGAGTTTTGTTTTGGGCAGGTTAACACCCTTGCGCGAAAAAAGCAAACCACCCTGCACAACTTTAGCAGCTACTTCATCAGTTTCATTGGATGCAATTGCCCTCAGCAACAATTTTCCATCGTCCAGCAGAATATCCTCACCAGCCTTTACATCGGCTGCAAAATTTTTGTAATTCACACTGATTACATTCCCCCTGGTAGCTTCATCGCGGGTTGTAATCGTGAACAGATCGCCTGGCTTCAGAAACAGACTATCACCCTCAACCATTCCGGTCCGGATCTTTGGCCCTGATAAGTCAGCCAGGATAGCAATGTGCAGTCCAAGTTCCGCATTCAGTTTATTAATAATGGCGACCGTCGTACCGTGAACCTCTTGGGAACCATGAGAAAAGTTAAGCCGAAAAACATTTACCCCGGCAAGCATCAGGTTTCTGAGCGTCTCTTCCGATGAGGAAGCTGGTCCAAGAGTAGCAACTATTTTTGTCTTTCTCATAATTTGCTATGGATTTTATGACTACAAAAATACTGAATCGTGCTCTAATCTTTCTTAAAATTCCTGCCTGGTCAGACCAGCATCTCCTGATTTAAGATATATAATTGATTTATAATAATTTATGGTGCAATTAAAATCACAATAAGCATTCATAAATTAATTAATTTTGCAGCCTCAAAAATTGCGCGTTTTGTCAAAAACTGAGATTGTGATTATTGTTTTGGCAATGGCTGCCGATGGTTTTGCAACATCCTGGTTTACCGGGGCGCTTCACAGGAAATTGTCTGTAAAACTCGGTGCCGGATTACCGGTGATCTTTTCAGCCGGGCGCACATTGTTTATGGCTTTAGGGATTGGGGTCGGGATACTGGCTACCGCTTTCATGCCTGATCACAATTATAAGGTTGGGATGGCTTTGCTTTTGGTTGTGGGGCTCAAATACGGCATTGACGCATTAAAATTTAATCCTGAAGATAAGATATTCCTTGTTGATGATAACAAAACCATGCTGCTACTGACTTTGGCAGGCAGTATAAGTACCTTTTTTGCAGGAATTGGTCTCAGCATGGCAGGGAGTGGATTCTGGTTACCGGTAAGTGCTGCCGCTCTTTCAGTTTTTGCTTTTTCACTTGCCGGTGTCAGGGCTGGTGAAAAATTTGGATACAAGCCAAAAATCAGATTTGCAGGCCTGATACCAGGCATTGTGATGTTGATTTTCTGGATTCGATTGCTGATTCTTAATCTCTTATAATTTTTTGTACTTAATGAAAAAGTTATTACTGTTTTTGCTGTTCCCGCTTTATACAATTACCCTGGCCCAACCGCCTGCAGGTTATTATAACCCGGCAAACGGATTAAGTGGTACTGCACTTCAGGCTGCTCTTCATAATATTATTGATGACCATGATGCGCAGAGCTATAATTCATTGCATCAGCATTTCCAATCGACCGACCGTAAGCCAAATGGAACTGTCTGGGACATGTATTCAGACATTCCCGGCGGAAATCCCCCTTATTTTTATAATTTCACTTCCGGCGATCAGTGCGGAAATTACAATGGAGAAGGAGATTGCTATAACCGTGAGCACTCCTGGCCTAAAAGCTGGTTCGATGATATGAGCCCGATGTATTCCGATTTGTTTCACTTGTACCCAACCGATGGCTATGTTAACGGCAAACGTAGCAATCTCCCTTACGGAACTGTTTCATCTGCATCGTGGACCTCAGAAAACGGTTGTAAACTTGGCAGTTGCAATTATCCGGGCTATTCAGGAACCGTTTTTGAACCCATTGATGCATACAAAGGCGATTTTGCCAGAACTTATTTTTACATGTCAACCCGTTATTACGGAGAAGACAATGGATGGCCTGGCAGCGGTATGGTGAACGGTTCACAGCTCAGGCCATGGGCTCTGGCTATGATGAAAGAATGGCACATGAGCGACCCGGTTAGTTTAAAAGAAACTGACCGCAACAATGCCGTTTATGGGATACAGAATAACCGTAACCCGTTTATCGACCATCCGGAATTTGTTTCACAGATTTGGGGTGGTACTATCGGTGTTGATCAAATGGCTTATAATTCTGATATTTCTGTTTACCCGGTGCCAGCGGTTGACCACTGCATCATCGACCACCACGGGTATTATAATCCCGATCATCTGACTGTAACTCTTTCTGATGTTACAGGCAGACAATATGTTGTTGATTTTTCGACCACAAACGGAGTGATCAGGGTCAATACTTCTCCCTTTTCCAATGGTTTTTACTTTATTATGGTTAGTGAACCGGGAAAATATCCGGCTTTCGCTCGTTTGCTGAAATAAAGAGGAGGAATGGCGATAATACGACTAACCAAAGAGTTTAAGTTTGAAATGGCCCATGCCCTGGCCGGTTATAATGGCCCGTGCAGGTACATTCATGGCCATTCTTATGAATTGTTTGTAACCATTACAGGTGAACCAGTTTCAGACAGCAACTCCCCATTTTATGGCATGGTAATGGATTTCAAGCAATTAAAGGAAATTGTCAGGCAGCAGATTGTTGAGGAGTTTGACCATTCATTGGTATTGAACAAGGCCACTGCTCCTGATCAGATTTCTGAAATGGGTGAGTTTGTCGGTCGCCTGATCCTTGTTGAATATCAACCAACCAGTGAGAACCTGCTGATTGACTTTGCCCGACGGTTAAAAGCCTATATTCCAACGGAAGTCAGTTTGCATAGTTTGAAACTTCGTGAAACTGTGACTTCCTATGCCGAATGGTATGCTGCGGATAATGGGTAGATTATTTTAAAGACAATTGATCCGGGTTAGCTTTTATTGTTTCAAACAACCGTTTCCTGCAATCACGGATTCTTCTGCTGATATCATTCGCAGGTTCAATCTCTGAAATAACTTTATCTTTGCTTCAAAGCAATAACTTTTATGCCTGAAATTGAAATTATGTCCCCCGCCGGGTCATTCGAATCGCTGATGGCCGCCATTCAGGGGGGAGCCGGATCAGTTTATTTCGGAGCCGGACAATTGAATATGCGGGCCCGGTCATCGAGCAACTTTTCGCCCGATGATATCAGGGAAATTACGCGGATCTGCCTCGAAAATGGCGTTAAATCATATCTTACCCTCAACACCATTATATATGACGAGGAACTTCACGTAATGCGTGAAATGGTCGATCTGGCAAAGGGAAACGGCGTAAGTGCCATCATAGCTTCTGATCTGTCGGTGATGGAATATGCAAGGGCCAGAGGTGTCGAAATTCACATTTCCACGCAATGCAACATCACCAACATTGAAGCCATAAGATTTTATGCCCGGTATGCCGATGTGATGGTACTTGCACGGGAGCTGAACATTCGCCAGATTGAAGCCATTACCAGGGCGATTAAGGAACAAAACATCACCGGGCCTTCCGGAAATCCCGTTCAAATCGAGGTTTTTGTGCATGGCGCGCTGTGTATGGCCGTTTCGGGGAAATGTTACATCAGCCTCGATAATTTCAATGCTTCGGCAAATCGTGGGGCCTGTCAGCAACCCTGTCGGCGTGCTTATGAGGTAAAAGATAAGGACAATCAGATTGAACTTGAAATCGACAACAAATACATTATGTCACCCAAAGACCTGATGACGCTGCCAATCCTCGATCGCCTGCTCGAAGCCGGTGTAACTGTGCTGAAGATTGAGGGCCGGGGCCGGTCGGCCGAATATGTGAAAACCGTTACCCGGACCTATCATGAAGCTGTTGAAGCCTGGAAAAATAAACAATTCTCTCGCGAAAACGTTGAAACCTGGACAAACGAAGTGAACAAGGTTTACAACCGCGGTTTCTGGGGAGGATATTACCTGGGCGAAAAGACCGGGGAATGGTCGGAACGGTATGGTTCGCAGGCCACACAAAAAAAGGTTTATGTTGGCAAAGTGGTAAATTTTTTCAGCAAGTTGAATGTGGCTGAAATCAAGATTGAAACCCATTCATTGAATATTGGTGACAATATACTGGTGATAGGACCCACAACCGGCGCTTATGAAGCTGAAGTTACGGAACTGAGGGTTGACCTGAGCCCGGTTGAAAAAGTCGTGAAAGGCGAAAACTGTTCTATTGCTGTAACAGAAACCTTACGCAGAGGTGATAAAGTTTACCTCGTGGTGGATGCCGGGCATGGGTTGTTTCAGGTGCAGACGGAGAAGAGTTGAGAATTTCTAATTTCTAATGTCTAATTCCCAATTTCAGTCCCGCACGTGCGGGATCGGATTTCGGATTTCGGATCTGCCCGAATGACCAAACGGGTTTCGGATTTCGGATTTTGGACATGCTTGATCTGTGCTCTGCGCCCTGCGCTCTGAGCCCTGCGCTCTGCTGGCCTTGTGGCTTCGATACATTTTGCGAATCAGCCCGTTTGTATATTCAGCATTTGGTCGCAAAACACTCAGCCACCGGCCCTGAGCCCTTTGCCCTGAGCTCTGAGCCCTGTGCTTTGCTGGCCTTGTGGCTTCGATACATTTTGCGAATCAACCCGTAAGTCTATTCAGCATTTGGTCGCAAAACACTCAGCCACCGGCCCTGCGCTCTGCGCCCTGAGCTCTGTGCCCTGTGCCCTGCGCCCTGTGCCCTGCGCCCTGTGCCCTGAGCCCTGCGCCCTGTGCCCTGAGCCCTGCGCCCTGAGCCCTGCGCCATGTGCCCTGAGCCCTGCGCCCTGTGCCCTGCGCCCTGCGCCCTGAGCCCTGCGCCCTGAGCCCTGCGCCATGTGCCCTGAGCTCTGCGCCATGTGCCCTGAGCTCTGCGCCCTGAGCCCTGAGCCCTTTGCCTTGAGATTAGAAATCAATCATTAAATTATAATTGTGCATGAATAATCTAACAAACTACCACACCCACTCCCGATTTTCTGACGGATCATCCGAACCTGAAGAATATGTAATTGAGGCCATCCGTCAGGGTTTTAGCACCCTCGGTTTTTCAGAGCATTCTGTTCTGCCGTTCGAAAATACTTTTGCGCTGCAGGCAGGTACTGAAAATGCCTACATATCTGAGATAGGCAGATTGAAGCAGGATTATAAAGACCAATTGGAGGTTTTGATTGCACTTGAGGCTGATTATATTCCAGGGATCAGTTCCGGATTTTCCGGCCTGAAATCTTCCTTAGGACTTGATTATATTATTGGCAGTGTGCATCTTGTAAAAAACAGCAACCACGAAAAACTATGGTTTATCGATGGGCCGAAGCGTGAAATATACGATAATGGGTTGAATGAAATATTTGGCGGGGACATCCGCAGAGGGGTAACTGCTTATTGGCACCAGATTAACCAGATGCTGGAGGAAGAATCCTTCGACATCGTCGGCCACCTCGATAAAATAAAAATGCACAACCAGGGACGCTGGTTCAATGAAACAGATAAATGGTACACCGGCCTGGTGAACGAAACTTTAGACCTGATTGCAGAGAAAGGGGTGATTGTTGAGGTGAATACACGTGGCAAATACAAGGGACGAAGTGAAAGCCTTTTTCCGGGTGAATTTATTTTGAGGCAATTAAGCGAAAGAAAAATTCCCGTTATACTGAGTAGTGATGCACACCAGCCAAAAGAATTAAGTATGTATTTTGATGAAGCCAAAGTGGTGATGAAAAGCTGTGGGATTAATGAAAACAGCATCTTTGCAAAGGGAGAATGGATCCGAAAGGGGTAAGGTTGTGCTTCGGCTCCGATCAGCAACCAAGGTTGAGGTTGAGGTTGAGGCTCAGGCTGAGGTTGAGGCTGAGCCTGCCTGTCTGACAAATTAGTTCCTAAAAAAACATAAGTTAGCCAGTCAGACAGGGCTGAGCCTGCCTGTCTGACAAATTAGTTCCTAAAGAAACATAAGATAGCCAGTCAGACAGGGCTGAGGAAAAGGTTAACCACAAAGGAGGGCACAATAGGTTTTCTTTAAAAATGAATTTTATAACACATGAAAGGTTTACCTACGGTGAGAAAGTTCATGTGGAAGCGGGGTAGTGCATCAGGCAATCGAACAACCTCTATGCGAAGATACAAAACCTGAGAGAAATCCGTGCTCAAATTTTCATACCTGGTCATGCCCAATGAATTGTTTTTCCGAAATGCAAATCCGATAGGTTTCAGAGGATCAATATACTCGATTCGCTAGTGGTGCATATTAAAGAAATAAACACCACCAAAGATAGCAGCTTACTCCGCCGAAGGCGGCGGGAAACTAAATTCTGCATAACCAAGGTACTGTCGAAAAAGCAGAAACAAAGAAAAACAGGAATGGATCGCTTAAAAATCTATTTGCTTTTGCATACTATATGAATCACATTCAGGATTATCATTTTCAATTTCCGTTTCAATCAGTTAGCGAGTTGACAAAATCCTCAAAAAGTAATATTTTTTCGCTTTTGCTTTTATTGAAAAGCAGGTGTTCAAAGTCCCTTTGTTTTTGCTTTAAATCGAGGATCTTTAAAAGTTCTTTTGTAGTCTGTTTTAGATGCTGCAAATTTTTGATTCCACAGCGTTCTGACAAAAAAGCAAAATCAGGGCTGGTTAGTGACAGTAGAAACATCAGGTCATAAAAATCCCGGCCCTTGGAGCGCGACAGCGTGGCTGCTGTTTTCATACTACAAAGTATTGCATCAGAAGGAACAGGAAACGGGAAATAGAATCCGCAGCCTTTAATATTGGTAAGCGTTGGCTGGTAGGCTATACCCTGATCCTGACTTTCTATTTTAATTAAAAATCGTTCATCTTTGTGTCCGCTCAGGCCCATGTCAAACAACAACTCAGGGAAATAGATATTACACCTGAAAGCCCTGAGCTTGCTGCTATTTTTATCTTTCGCTTCTGCCTTGTATCCCGAGCGTATCAAAAACCTGATAACTGCATCGGTCATTTCTTTAAACTCATCTTCGGGCAAATTTTTGCAGTCAAAATCCAGATCT
>JBBQIQ010000103.1:0-14564 GCA_038325075.1 Bacteroidales bacterium
GGCGCAGGGCGCAGGGCGCAGGGTGGAGGACTCAGGGCCGGTGGCTGAGTGTTTTGCTACCAAAATGCTGAAATATACAAGCGGGCTGATTCGCAAAATGGTTCGAAGCCACAAGGCGCAGGGCATTGAGCGCAGGGCGCAGGGCTCAGGGCGCAGGGTGGAGGACTCAGGGCGCAGGGCTCAGGGCTCAGGGCAGAGTGACTGAATAAAGGTTTAACTATGTGCCTATTGTTAATCCATGATTCTATGTGTTGAAGATAATGGTGAATAAAGGCAGAAGAAGGCGAAACAGCATTTTAATAGATTTTGAGGGCTTTTGTGGGATGGTTTAACAATACTCAGGAATTTTTTAAACAATAATCATATTTGAATTATGGTAAATGAGAAAACAAGGGTTTTACTGGCCGAAGATGACCGTAACCTGGGCAATATCCTGAAATCGTACCTTGAGGCCAAGGGGTATTCAACAAAATTGTGTGTTAACGGGCAGGAGGCTTACGAACTGTTCAGCAAGGAGCAATTCGACTTTTGTATAGTGGATGTTATGATGCCCATTAAGGATGGCTTTACCCTTGCCCGCGATATCAGGTTGCACGATAAGAGCATACCCATCCTCTTTCTTACAGCAAAATCGCTCGAAGAGGATAAACTAAAAGGGTTTCAGGCCGGAGCCGACGACTACCTGACAAAGCCGTTCAGTATGGAGGAGCTGTTGCTCCGCATAGAGGCAATCCTCAGGCGATCGGGTCACACAACCCAGGGAAGCAAACTTTACACCTTCGGAAAATACACCTTTGATTATAACCTTCAGATCCTGAAGTGGGACGATCAGGAGCTGCGGCTGACCTCCAAGGAAACCGAACTGCTCCGATTGCTCAGCGAAAACAAGAATGAAGTCCTCGACCGTAGTTACGCCCTTAACAAAATATGGCAGGACGACAGCTACTTTAATGCCCGAAGCATGGATGTCTATATCGCCAAACTACGTAAATACCTGAAAGCCGACGAAAAAGTCGAGCTGATCAATGTGCATGGGGTGGGGTTTAAGTTGGTAGTTAAAGACTGATTTCAGATTTCAGATTGCGGATTGCGGATTGCGCCTGCCCCGCCAGAGGCGGTGGGATTGCGGATTTCGGATTGCGGATTGGGGATTGCGCATGTACCGCCAGAGGCGGTGGGATTGGGGATTGGGGATTGGGGATTGCGGATTGGGGATTGCGGATTGCGGATTGCGGGATGCGGATTGCGGATCTGCCCGACTGACAAAAGCAATATTAATTTAAAAGCAATCATTAGTCGGTCAGGCAGGTTGCGGATTTCGGATTGCGGACCTGCCCGTCAGGCAGACTGCCGACAGCAGGCGAGGAAGCAAGGCCCAAGCAAAGGTGGTGGGGCAGAAAGTAAAGTGGTATTGAATTAGAATTATTTAACAATCTAAAAGAAAAATTCTTAGAAACTGTTATGATTTTATTCAGGACTCTTGCAATAGGCCAGTCCTTTAAGGCGGGCATTGTCAACGGAATAATGAACGACGCAAAATCCTGAAAAATTTGTAAATTCATGATAAATTTTTCAGGATTTTGCCTCCTTTTAAAATATCTAATTTTAAACCCGCCCTAAAGGACGGGCCTATTATAATTAGAATAAAAAATCAAAACAGTTTCTTAATAAATTGTATTTCTAATGTTTATGCTTTATTACTGGAATATTGAAAATCACAACCTTAATCAGAATTAAAATCCGAAATCGAAAATTCGAAATCCGAAATTACTTTTTCTTCCCCTTCTTCTTCCTCCATTCCTCGTCCTTCTCAGCTTGCACAACCAATGATTTCCAGTCGGCTTTTGATTCTGCAGTCAGGTCTAAGGTCATTGCATAGTCTGCTTTTGTAATAGAAAGATGGCTGATCTGGTTGCCTGTATATTCTTCAATGGCCTCAAGCAAAGG
Organism: Bacteroidales bacterium; assembly: GCA_038325075.1. GTDB lineage: Bacteria > Bacteroidota > Bacteroidia > Bacteroidales > Lentimicrobiaceae > Lentimicrobium. Next base: position 1,948 of record JBBQIQ010000103.1, read on the forward strand.
CTTTTCATCAGGGCTGCAGAAAGAGATGGCAATGCCCCGCTTATTTCCCCTGCCGGTCCGGCCGACCCGGTGTACATAATTTTCTGGCTGCTCGGGAAGGTCATAATTCACCACATATTCCACACCGGCAATATCAATCCCCCGGGCACTCACATCGGTGGCGATCAGCACCATAAATTCGCCGTCCTTGAATTTCTTCAATGCGCTGATCCGCTCCATCTGGTCTTTGTCGCCATGCATGGTCAGGCTTTTGATATCCACTCTTTCCATGGCCTCACTCACCCTGGCGGCCCTGACTTTGGTGCGCACAAAAACCAATATCCGGCTGTCGGGATGTTCTTTCACCAACCGTTCCAGAAAAAACCGCTTATCATCCATCCCGATAAAGGCCACCGAATGATCCACATTTTTTGAAACAGGGTCTTTGGGCGATATCTGTATCCGGATGGCATTGGTAACCATTGAATAGGCCAGTTTTTTGATCTCTGCATCGATGGTAGCCGAGAAGAAAAGTGTCTGTCTCTTTTTCGGAATTATCCTGATCAGTTGCCTGATGTCGTGAATAAACCCGAGATCGAGCATGTGGTCGGCTTCGTCGAGAACAAGTATCTGAACTTTATCGGTGTTGATATGCCCCTGGCTCACCAGGTCGAACATTCGGCCTGGAGTAGCAACCAGTATGTCAATGCCTTTCTCAAGCCGCACAATTTGCGGGTCCTGATCCACGCCGCCATGCACGCACAGGGTTTTCACCCTGCTTCCCTTTCCGAGCGAATTGAACACATCGGTAATCTGCAAAGCCAATTCACGGGTCGGTTCCATAACCATGCAGCGAATGCCGGATTCTGCATCGCGGTCAGCAATCAGCATATCAAGCACCGGGATAACAAATGCGGCCGTTTTTCCGGTGCCGGTCTGGGCGATGGCCAGCACATCCTCACCTTTCAGAATGGGGGGAATGGCTTTGTACTGGATATCGGTCGGCCTGGTAAATCCGGCCAGGGCCAGGTTCTTCTTAATGACCGGCGAAAATGAATAATCTTCAAATCTCATTGTTGAATACCCCTGATATTTGATTAAGCAATAAAAAACAGCTAAGTTCCGGGTGGCACAAAAGTAGTTGAAAATGACGTTGCCTGCCTATTTTCAGGCCAACGTTCCGGAAAGTTATAAGGTAGCTGTTAACCTCCGGAAAAACTTCAGGTTTTTAAAGGGGATTTAAAAATCCATGCTTATGGTTGAATTTGAAACAGGTCCCAGTCGGGGCCTACTTCAAAACGTCCCCTGAAATCCTGCAATTGACTATAATCCAATGTTGTGGTCTTCATAAAAGGTTCGCCAGTGGGCGCTTTCAGCAATTCACGCCCTTTGAAATCGAGCACCACCGAATCGCCTGAATGTGGCAATCCCCTACCGTCTTCACCTATCCGGTTAACGCCAACGCAAAAAGCCAGATTCTCGATTGCCCTGGCAACGAGCAACGATTTCCAGACAAAACTCCGGCTGGCAGGCCAGTTTGCTACATAGATCAAAAGATCATATTCATACTTACCATCTGAGAACTGGTTTTTGCTCCAGACCGGGAAACGCAAATCGTAACAAACCAGTGGCCTGATCTTCCAGCCATTCAGTTCTACTACCAAAGGTTTACTACCGGCCGTATAGGCCAAATGCTCATTGCCCATCCTGAAAAGATGGCGCTTGTCAGACGTTTCATAGCTTCCGTCAGGACGCATCCAGATCAGACGGTTAAAATACTTGCCCTTTTCTTTTATATTGACACTGCCTGTTATCACGCAATTGAGGTTTGCGGCTGTGGCTGTCATCCATTCCATCACCAGGCTGTTCATGGGTTCGGCCACTTCATGGGGGTCAGTGATAAAACCAGTGGCAAACATTTCAGGAAGAACCACAAGGTCGGTTTTCCCGACCATTGGCAGGAGAACCCTGGAAAAATAAGCCAGATTGGCTTTTTTGTCGGCCCAGGCAACCGGCGCCTGAACCAGGGTAAGGTTCAATGGCGGGGGAATGTCTGCTTTATTCATAAGTCGGTGAATTTTTGAGCAATATATGAAATTTTCTGATTGGTTCGGATGATTTGATTTTTTTCAATGCCAGACTTAGTGGACATGGCGGGAGGTTGGAAGTCGGAGGTCAGAAATCGGAGGTCGGAGGTCGGAGGTCGGAGGTCGGCCCTTCGACAAGAGCTCAGGGACCGAGGTCGGAGGTCGGCCCTTCGACAAGAGCTCAGGGACCGAGGTCGGAGGTCGGCCCTTCGACATGGTTCGACATGGTTCGACAAGAGCTCACCAACCGAGAGCTCACCAACCGAGCGCTCAGGGACCGAGGTCGGAAGTCGGAGGTCAGGAATGAGTAATGATCGGTGGGGAGAGGTAGGATTTAAAAAAAATCCGCAATCCGAAATTCGAATTCCGACTTTCTTTCTTATATCCTGCAAATAACCTCCGCTGCTTTCTCAAGCGTTTCTGCCGTTTTTGCAAAACAGAACCTCAGCACCTTGTTATCGGCCAGGTTGTGGTAAAACGATGAAACAGGCACCGATGCAATTCCGAATTCCTTTGTCAGTCTGACCGCGAAATCGAATTCCTTTTCATCACTGATGCGGCTGTAATCAAGCAACTGAAAATAAGTTCCGGAGGCAGGCACTGATTTAAAACGCGAGGTACTGATCAGTTTCAGGAAAAGGTCACGCTTCTGCTGATAGAAGTCGCCGAGGTTGAGGTAGTTTTCCGGCTTTTTCAGGAACTCAGCCACAGCATGCTGAACAGGTGTATTAACTGCAAATACCACAAACTGGTGCACCTTGCGGAACTCTGCCATCAGGTTGGCCGGGGCCAGCACAAAACCGCACTTCCAGCCGGTAGCATGAAATGTTTTCCCAAATGAACCGATAACCAGCGATCTCCGGGCAAGGTTAGGATAACGGCAGACACTTTCGTGGATATTCTCATCGAAAATCAGATGCTCGTAAACTTCGTCGCTCAGGATCAGAATATCGCGGTTAGCTGTTAGTTTCTCAAGCCTTTTCAGATCATTTGCCTTCAAAATGCTGCCGGTGGGATTGTGCGGCGAATTCAGGATGATCATCCGGGTGCTGCCCGATATCAGCGAGGGCAGGGTTTCCCAGTCGATGCTGTAATCGTTGCTTTTCAGCTTTGCATATTTGACCATGCCACCCTGAAGCATAACGGCTGGCGCATAGCTGTCGTAAGCCGGTTCAAAAACCACCACTTCATCGCCAGGTCGGATAAATGCAGCAATGGCTGCAAATAACCCCTGTGTTGCACCGGCGGTGATGGTTATTTCGGTTTCGGGATGGTAATCAACTTTGTATTTCTCCTGGAACATTTCTGCAATCCCTTCCCGCAAAGGCAAAATGCCGGGCATGGGGGCATATTGGTTGAAGCCTTTCTTCATAAAACTGTTTACCAGTTTGATCAGTTCTTCCGATACCGGGAAATCAGGAAAGCCCTGTGATAGATTGATGGCGTTATGCTCCCGAGCAAGGGCCGACATAACTGCAAATATGCTGGTTCCGGTAAACGGCAGTTTCGAAACCAGGTTGCCTGTATAAGGATGCATTGAATCAGGAATTTGGTATCATGCAAAGGTAGAAAAAAGAATGTGTATTGATAGGTTGATTAGTTAATTGGAAGATGTGATGATTAGTAGATTAGCCGATTAGCTGATTTCATAATACTGGCTTTGGAACCGAGAAGCAAGCATTGCGCCTTTACTCCGACCTCCGAATTCGGATAAGTAGATTTTCAGTTATTAAAAGAGCCTGATATGCTTTCGTGATCCGATGGCTTTCGGTACATTATCCGGTTGACGAAAAAACCCGGGAGTTTAGTAAAGACGCAATGCTTGCGTCTAAAAACCACCATCAGAGTGAAAAGTAAAAAAATTGAAAGACTATAGATTAGCCGAATAGCTGATTGCTTTAATCCGAATCTGCAAATTCCCGAATCCGCTAATCTCCGAATCCGCTAATCAGCTAATTTGTCTTATTCCCCGATTGTCAAAAAAACATTAACTATCCATCCCTCTTTCAATATTTCCCTGAAAAACCCTATCTTCGTATCCGTTTTTAACTTAAATCAATGAATATGAAAACGATTGATTCATACAACTTTACCGGTAAACGTGCCCTGATCAGGGTTGATTTTAATGTTCCGCTGGATGATAACCAGAAGATTACCGATACCAACCGTATTGACTCGGCTTTGTCCACCATCCGCAAAGTACTGTCGGGCGGCGGTTCGGTGATCCTGATGTCTCATCTGGGACGTCCTAAAAAGAATTTTGAACCCAAATTATCACTGAAAAATATAGTTCCCTACCTCAACCACGTGCTGAAACTCGAAGTTAAATTTGCCGATGACTGTATGGGTGAATCAGCCAAAACACTCAGTGCCGGACTAAAACCGGGCGAAGTACTGTTGCTTGAGAACCTCCGTTATTACGAAGAGGAAGAAGGAAAACCACGCCTGCCGGAAACTGCTACCGACGAAGAAAAGAAAGCAGCAAAAGCCATCACCAAAGCGAAACAGAAAGACTTTACCAAACAATTGGCCTCTTATGCCGATTGTTATATCAACGACGCTTTCGGAACCGCGCACCGGGCCCATGCCTCTACCGCACTGGTTGCTGCCTTTTTCCCCAACGATAAAATGTTCGGTTACCTTATGAATGCCGAAGTAGGCAGTCTGAACAAGGTGCTGAAGGAAGGAAAGAAACCGTTTACCGCGGTGCTTGGTGGCGCAAAGGTTTCCGGCAAGATCCAGATCATCGACCATTTGCTCGATAAGGTTGACAACCTGATTATCGGTGGCGGCATGATGTTCACATTCATTAAAGCCATGGGTGGAAAAATCGGCAATTCTCTGGTTGAAGAGGATCTGTTGGAACTGGCACTCAATACCCTTGAAGGCGCGAAACTGCACGGCGTTAATATCATACTTCCGGTTGATGCCATTGCAGCCAGTGGGTTTGCCAACGATGCCGAAACGAAACTGGTAAAATCAAACGATGTGCCCGATGGATGGATGGGTCTTGATATCGGGCCGGATTCCATCGCCCTTTTCGACAAAATCCTGATGAACTCCAAAACCATTCTCTGGAACGGCCCGATGGGCGTTTTCGAAATGCCAAGCTTTGCCGAAGGCACTATTCAGATCGCCAAATCCATAGCCAATGCCACACAGAAAGGTGCTTTCTCGCTGGTTGGCGGTGGCGACTCAGTGGCTGCAATCAATAAATTCAAACTGGCCGATAAAGTCAGCTACGTGAGTACCGGTGGAGGCGCCATGCTTGAGTTTATCGAAGGAAAGGTATTGCCGGGTGTTGCGGCAATTGAGGCGTAAATTTCCGACAACCAGGTTTAAGCTCCATTATTACCCCCGAAATGCTTCAGATGCTGGATGTAAACCTGAAACCCGTCGTTGAGCCCGGTGATTTCAGGATTATGATCGGAACTTCTTCAAAAGATATAAGGCTGAGTGGGACGATTCGGGTTGAAGAGGATTGATTCTTTGAGAATTGCTGTTGGTTAAATTACATTTCGATTTAATGACAGGAAAATCAGGAGTGAAGAGAGCCTAAAACCCCATCTGAAAACCCAGATTCAGCGTATTATTCTTACCATGAAATAATGCCGGGGAATATTGATTAAGGTATTCCTGCCCGGTTTTCCCGTCAACATGAAAACCCTGTATCTCACTCTTTGTCAATCCGGCAAAAACCGAAAGGTTGTTCCATAACATATACCTTACATCAAACGCTAGGGTATTGTTACGCCATGTTACTTCTTTCATAAAGGGGTTTTCATCAACCGGGACAAATCCGTAAAGATCGTAAGTATATTCATTCCCATGCTCTGCGATGAACCACGACAGGTTTGCATAAAGACCGGCTATTGGTCGCCAACTCAGGGCAACATACCACTCGCGGGAATTATCGCGCAGGTAATGCCCGAGATTGAACCGGTTGGTCTCGAAAGTAAGGTTCTCTACCCTGTGTTTATAGGTGATCGGGTTCGACATCGTATTTTCAGCACGAAGGGTAAGGTTTTTTACCGGCCAGCCAGAGAGAGAAAAGCCGGTTTTAAAACCGGTGAAGTTCGTTTTTTCAGGGTCACCAATACGTGAAATGCTGAACTCATCGACGAATACCGAAGCAAATAAATGCAGATGCTTCAATTGCCTGCTGCTGATATTCAGGAACATCTGTGAATTCTGATTGTCAATTCCATGGCTTAGGGTGTGATCAACCGACTTGAAAAACATAAACGGTATAAGATAGGCTGGCTGCACTTTAGTGTCGCTGTAAATAATGGAATTACCTGCCGATACGTACAAGCCTTTAAATGGTTTGAAGGTAAACATATTGGCCGCCAGGTATTTATCCCTGAAAACCGCCCGGTAATTGCCGGGTTGCGAATAATAACTCCGGGTACTGTCAATCACTTCCGACACCAGCCAGCCATGAAAGTAAGTAAATGAAAACCATTTAGCCGGATCGAGGCGTAGCTTAACCATTGCAAACGATGGAGTGCGACCTGAAAGTATATTCGAACCGTGATAGCCCTCGCCCCACGCTACATGATCCTTACTGAAACTAAGGCTGCCCCATTTCCACGACCAGGCGATGCCGGCGCGCATCTCACTGTAATCACCGCCGCTCCTTCCCTGCACGTTTATTTTGTAATTTCCGCCTTCTTCCATGCTCAGGTAGCCGGGCATGGCCAGTACTTCATTTGTTTGGTAGTTGTCGCGCAAACTTGCCCATATAGCCCAGTTCTTCCCGATGTAAGCATTGGCAGAAACCCCACCCCATGTGTGACGGACATTCCCATTTGAATTGGTGATATAGTTAATGCCGTAAATCGGTTTGATACTTACCCTGAAGAGTGAATCCCTATAATTGAAAACCGGAGGTAAAATTGAAATCCGGGTACTTTGCCCTGGTTTCGTGAAGTTCAAAATAGCCCGGTGCTCTTTACCGGTTTCCAATACATAATCTTTGAGTAAAAGTTTCACCTCTTTAATTTGCGCTTTCGATAGCAGACTGTCAGAAGCGCCAGCCTCAGTTAACTTTTTGGCAATAAATGAGCGGGAATAAGGCTTTAGTGCAGAGTTCAACTCAATAGCACCCTTCGTGGCCAACTCGTCTAAAAACAGGTAGATATTCTTATCCGCAATATGCTCTGGGACATCCTGTGCCTGAAGTGTCACTAACGGAATGGCCATCAGAAATGAAAGCAGTATATGGAGATGGTTTTTTATCATGAATCAAAGATACGTGAATAATTTTGAGGTTGAAGCGGAGGTTGAGGTTGAGGTTGAGGTTGAGGTTGAGGTTGAGGTTGAGGTTGAGGTTAAGGTTAAGGTTCTGGCTGAGGTTGGACGACCCTATTCAGCATTTTTACCAACAAACCTCTGAATTCCATAACTTGCCTCTGAAAGCCCTCAACCTAAACCTCTACTGAATTCCATAACTTGCCCCTGAAACCCTCAACCTTAGCCTAAACCTTACCCTTCTTTCAAACGACTACTGAATTCCATAACTTGCCTCTGAAAGCCCTCAACCTAAACCTTACCCTTCTTTCAAACGACTACTGAATTCCATAACTTGCCCCTGAAACCCTCAACCTTAGCCTAAACCTTACCCTTCTTTCAAACGACTACTGAATTCCATAACCTGCCCCTGAAACCCTCAACCTTAGCCTAAACCTTACCCTTCTTTCAAACAACTACTGAATTCCATAACTTGCCTCTGAAAGCCCTCAACCTAAACCTAAACCTTATCCTTCTTTCAAACGACTACTGAATTCCATAACTTGCCCCTGAAACCCTCAACCTTAGCCTAAACCTTACCCTTCTTTCAAACAACTACTGAATTCCATAACTTGCCACTGAAACCCTCAACCTTAGCCTAAACCTTACCCTTCTTTCAAACAACTACTGAATTCCATAACTTGCCCCTGAAACCCTCAACCTTAGCCTAAACCTTACCCTTCTTTCAAACAACTGCTGAATTCCATAACTTGCCCCTGAAACCCTCAACCTTAGCCTAAACCTGAGCCTGAACTAATGACTCCTTGCTTTCCGGAAAATAATATTATAAAAAGCTTTGAAGAAATAACGGACATCGGTTATAAACGGCGACTTTTCATAGGCTTCAAGGTATCTGCGCTCAGAAGCTTCTATTTCTTCAAAAGTTTTGGGCATATCGGCATAAAAAGGAGGGATAAGACCGGGTTTAAAACGGGTACGCATTGCCTGCATTTCAGGTGAATAAAGGTTGAAATAGTGTTGGCTGAGCGGCCGTACCCCAACAATTTTAAGTTCACCGCGAACTAAATTGATCAGCATGGGCAATTCATCAAGCCATATTTTTCGTAAAATCCGCCCTAAGGTGGTTACCCGGTAATCATCCTTTAGTTTACCTCCGGCGTCCAGATTATTATGCGCATAAACATATCCCTGCAGGTATTCGCTATAGGGGTGCATGGTCCGAAACTTATAGACCTGGATCATTTTCCCGTTTTTACCAACCCTGTTGAGGTAAATAAACAATCCATAAGTAGCTTGTTCATTAAATGCCGGCAGCCCTGTCTTTCGGGCAATTACAAAAAGATTTCCTTTGATCTTCTGCTCATCAAGGATTGAGAAGCCACAGGAGCATAATCTTCCAAGGATTTCGGCACGGCTCATCACCCTGTTTTGGCCACGGGTCAGGAAAAAGTAGATTGATTTACCAATGGGTATCTTGGGAAATACACGTTTTAGTATAAAGTCAAATAGGTACATGAAGTAATTGAGCAAGGGCGGATATTTCTCTAAAATACGCTCTTTGCGCTGGTTCTTGGATTCGGCGCACACAGCAATCAGTCCACCTTCAGGCAGGCGGCTATTCATGGCTTCAAGGAACTTATTCACGAACCTGACGTCATTCAGACGGTGCAGGTTTACAATTTTACTGAATAAACCCTGCGGCTGATTGACAATATTAAATCTCGAAGTAGTATCAATGATCAGGGTTTTACCCGGTTCTGAATCTATATGATTACTAATGTATTGCAGGGCATCCGGTCCAATATCTTCCAGCAGCTCATCGCTGATGTTCAGGATACTCCTTTTATAGCCTTTATGTTGGTTTTCTTCCGGAGCAATGGTTTCAGGACCAGAAGAATCAGTCAGTTCGCCTGCAATTTTATCTGGGATAAAGACAGAACTTCTCAAGGCTAACATGGTCGCAACAAATAGCATCTCTAAAGCCAATAAACCGAAAATATTGGAAAGGATTACCAGCCGGGAATAGTAGCTTAATTGAAGGGTGTAAATCAATAGCAGGGCAATACCCGATGAATACATCCAGCTTCGGGTATATAGACTTGCCAGGGTAGTATTGCTGTAGCGCTTGTCGGTCTCGTATTTTCGGAAAATCAGGGAAAGCAGGATATGGGATCCATAATAAAAAAGAGTCAGCTCAGCATACCTGTGAAGATTTGCCGGGCTAATTTCCGAATGCAACCAAAGCGAAGCCAGAAAAACAAAGATGGCAATCGCAATGTTGATCAATAACTGTCTGTAAAGCCTTCTCATAAAACTGGAAATTGTAAAACCCGGCTTTACTATTTTCTCCCGATACTCATTTATCTCTCGAAATAAAACCAATTCCAAATCGCGCACAAAAATAGTAAAGTTTGAGTTTCAGAAACGAAAAAGATAGCATTGACTAATGAAGAAAATACCAGGATTGAATGCAGATATAGAAATTTTGGTAGCCTTGCGAGTGTGTCAAAAGCAAAAATTTTGCATTTAAACCTTTTTCAGCAATCGCATCATATTGTAGGCCAGTTCAATTATTTTGTATCGGAAAGGGTTGTTGATCCTGATCCAACGTCCGTGGTTTACCCAGACACCCCCGAACCGGGCTTTAAAATCACGCACCCCGTATGGTTTACCGGGAATTCCCATGCCCATAAAGTCGAAAGTGGTGCATTCGGCGACATTTCCGGCTTCCATTGCTGCCCAGGTAAGCGCCACGCTTGGAAATATCTTGTCACGGGCATATTCTTTATCGAGGCCGCAAACATACCATTCATAACTGCTTTTGCCAGGAGTGTATGGCGTTACAATGCCACCCACTATTTTGCCACGGTATTCAGCAAGAAGAATTTTCCCACAGTTTTCCTCCTTTGACAGAAGGAAGAAACGTTGAAAGAACCCTTTTGCCGGCAATGGCTTACGGACTTTTTCACTGTAAAGGCGTTTCAATAAAAAATACAGATAGTCAATTTCTTCCGGCCCTTCGGCCTGCCTTACGATGAGCCCGTTTGCTGCACTAAGGCGCAACTGGCGGCGGCGAACAGTACTTAAATCCTTGCTGGCTTTTAACGGATCGGCAATGGGTTTCAACAGGTTCAGGCGGTCAGAAAACCGGTAGCCATATTGATTAAATATTTCGGAAAATGGTGTAATATCGGTGAAGTTTCGGAATTGGATGTAAAGACAACGGTTTTTGAGCGCGTCCGTCAGGCACGCCAAAGCCAGACTTACACACAAATGTTTTTCTGATTCATTAAGCAATTCTGCTAAAACTGGCCCACCGTAAACAACAGCGCGGGTAGTGAGAACAGGGAAAATATAGCGGAATTCATGCAACAAAATAAACGAAATCAACCCAGCCCATTGGCCATCCTCTTTTTCAACCACCACCAGGCCATGCCGGTAAATTCCGCTTTCATTTACCAGGCGGGCATAAACCGGCCCCTGAAAAAAATGGGCACCGGGAACAGATTGGTTCCACAAAGCCCATTTATCATAGATTTCCTGATTCGGTTTCTCAATAAGCCACGCTTTCATAAATTCTCGAAAAGAGTGGCAAGTTAGGGATTTTTTTAAAAACGATAGTCGCAGCTTAAGTGAAATACTGGGCTGGATTCCAATGAATGACAAAACTTCTGATCAGGTTAACCAAAGTTGAATTTCTGCCTGAAGGGTTGGATTCGGAGTGAACGATCATTCTCATATCTGGCATTCCATTGATAATCAATACTATTCATACCTGATTACCTCAACTGGGTTTAGCCTTGAAGTTCTTAAAGTCTGCCAAAGAATTGTAAGCCACGCGATAATTATGGTGAGCAGGGCAGTAGCTGCAAATGATAGTACCGAAAGATGAACCGCAAAGCTGAAACCGGATAACCAGGCTTTCATTATGTACCAAACGGGTACAGCGGCGATAAGGTTCCCAAGAATGACTAACCGGGTAAATCCTGAAGTTACCCGAAAGGTAAGCCACCATGGATCAGCACCCAATATTCTCCGGATACCAAGCTCACGGCGCCTTTGCTGTAATATAACAGCCGACAACCCTAACAATCCGAGGCAGGCCACAACCAGTGCCAGCATGGTAAAACCGGTAAACAGCCTGGCAAAACTCTTTTCACTGGTGTAATTGTCTGCTATAACCACATCCAAAGGAATGCAGATAAAAGGTTCATCAGGGAACAGGCCTTGCCATCGTTTTTCAATCAGTTGCGTTATGCTTCCGGCCCGGCTTTCATCTGTCTGAATCAGGATGTATTCATAGCCCTTCCATGATTTCATTGTCAGAATCAGAGGCTCAACGGGAGAATGCAAGGAACTAAAATGAAAATCTTTAACAATGCCGATGATAGGATGCCTGCCATTCCGATCAACGTAGTGAACGCCCGGTTCTGATACCCCGAATCGCTTTGCATAAGCCTCATTTACCATAAATGACTGGCTATCAGCCACAGATCCTGCCTTGAAATTACGACCCGCCAGCAGGTTAAGCTCCAGGGTTTTGATAAAACCGGAGTCAACATCTATTACATTAATCAAAACAGCATCGCGATAACCCTCCGGGAAATATCCATTTGAGGTAACTCCGGCACCTGGCGGTTCTGATACTGCTGTCCACGATTTTACACACGGCAATGTCAGCAACTCATTCCCAATAATTGCATGCTTTTCAATAGTGGCTTCACTTGGCAGATACAAGGCGAGAACATTTTCGGAGCGGAAGCCCGGATTAAATTCCCGGATGTATTCCAGTTGACTGAACATTACCAGCAGACAATTAATAAGCCCAGCGGAGATAGCGAACTGAACAACAACAAGTATTTTGGGTATTAATCCAATGGTTTTTAACGATCCTGATCCCCCTTTCAGAACCGCTATCGGATTGAACGAAGCGAGATAAAATGCAGGGTATGCACCAGCCGAAATTCCGGTAAAAATTACCAACAGAAAGACAGCCAGAACGAACTGTATGTTGATGGCTTTGTAAAGACTTAAATTCAACCCTGTAACAGCATTATACCATGGCTGAACAAGTTCTATTAAAAGCAATGCAAGTAGAAGTGCAGCAAAACTTAATGCGAGTGCTTCGCCCAGAAACTGCCTGACCAGCATTCCGCGTGAAGCGCCGGATACCTTTCTGATGCCGGTTTCACGGCTCCTTCGGATAGCCTTTGCTGTGGACAGGCTGGTAAAATTGAAACAGGCTATAACGAGAATCAATACAGCAATGGCAGAGAAAATACGGATATTACTCAGGTT
>JBBQIQ010000104.1:0-14392 GCA_038325075.1 Bacteroidales bacterium
TTATTCACAACAACTGATAATCAATCATTTAATCAACATAATCAATTGAAAATGAAAACAATAATAATTTTTCTGGCAACAATCCTTGCCCTCACTACCACACAGGCCCAGGAAGTTTTTCAGCATGCCCGCCTTACTAAATTGTGGGAAATATCCGATGGTCTGAAAACAACCGAATCTGTGCTTTACGATCCTGCCGGTAAGGTATTGTATGTTGCAAACATCAACGAAAATCCCTGGCAGAAGGATAACAACGGTTATATTTCAAAAATCGGCCTGGATGGAAAGATGATTACTGCCAAATGGGCTACCGGCCTCAGCGCCCCTAAAGGAATGGGCATTGCCAATGGGAAACTGTTTGTCACCAACATCGATGAAGTTGTTGAAATTGATCTTGCAGATGGTTCTATTGTGAATCGTTTTACCCATCCAAAGGCGGTTAACCTCAACGACATCGCCGTAAGTCGCGAGGGTGCAGTCTATGTTTCAGACAGCAAGGGTGATTGCCTTTTCCAGGTAACTGCCGGAAAACTCGAAGTACTTTCTGACTCACCAGAGGTAAAAGCAAGCAACGGTCTCTTTGTCAAAAACGGCATGCTGCTCTGCGGACAGCAAAACAGGATCGCGGCTTTTAACCTGAAAACAAAAGAAGTCAGCACTTATATCGACAACACCGGTGGTATCGACGGAATTGAAGCCGTCGGTAACAAGACCTACCTCATTTCGGACTGGTCGGGTCATGTTTATATGGTTGAACCAGACAAAGAAAGAATTTTGTTGCTCGACACAACTCCGCTAAAGATTAATGCTGCCGACATCGGCTATAATAATTCAGAAGGCATTCTGTATGTGCCGACTTTTTTTAACGATGGGGTGGTTGCTTACAAGTTGGATTGAGAAAGGATTAGCGGATTAGCGGATTAGCAGATTAGCAGATTAGCGGATTAGCAGATTACCGGATTAGCAGATTAGCAGATTACCGGATTAGCGGATTAGCAGATTAGCAGATTAGCAGATTAGCGGATTAGCAGATTAGTGGATTAGCTGATTAGCGGATTAGCAGATTAGCAGATTAGCGGATTAGCGGATTAGCAGATTAGCGGATTAGCGGATTAGTTTATTAGCCGATTAGCCGATTAGCGATTCGCTGATTTAAGATTTAGCCTCGCTGAACTCCCCTGCCAAAGTGGGCTGCTTGTCCCGCCCTCTTTGGCGGGAGGGCAAGCTGCTTCGCTCCGGTTCTGATTTATCATAACTCATAACTCACTCAACTACTCACTACTCACTACTCACTACTCACTACTCACTACTCACTACTCACTACTCACTACTCACTACTCACTACTCACTTTTGACTTCCGACTTCGGCTTCACGCAAATTTAAAAGTACCTAAACATGAAAAAACTTCAAGTCTTCATACCAGTTTTATTTCTGACAATTCTCCTGATTGGTTGTTCTAAAAAATCTGAAAGCCAGCTCTATATAGGATCAACAGCGATAGATACCTCAACAATCGTCAGCGGTCTCGATACACCGTGGGAGATTTTCTGGGGCCCGGATGATCACCTCTGGTTTACAGAACGACGGGGAACTGTCAGCCGGGTAAATCCTGCCACCGGACAGAGAAGTGTTATTCTTACCATAACTGATATTATTGAAACCGGCGAAAGCGGCCTGCTCGGCCTGACCCTGCATCCTGACTTCGCGGAAGAACCCTTCGTATATTTGGTTTACAACTATCCACAAGGCTCAACCATTAAGGAAAAGCTCGTCAGATATACCTGGACTGGCTCAAATCTGGAGAATCCGGAAATCCTGATTGAAAACATCAATGGCAACACCAATCACAATGGTTCACGGCTGGCATTCGGGCCCGACGGAAAATTGTACATGTCAACCGGTGACGCATGGACCACCGGTTATTCTCAAAACCTCAATTATCTCAATGGTAAAATCCTTAGGATCAATGATGATGGCAGTATTCCCGCTGACAATCCGTTTCCCGGCAAATACATCTGGTCTTACGGATTGCGAAATTCACAGGGGATGGTGTTTTCGCCGGCAGGTATTCTGTATGGCTCTGAACATGGACCGAATACAGACGACGAACTGAACATTCTCGAAGCTGGCCGGAATTATGGCTGGCCGGCTGTGAATGGATACTGTGATCTTCCGGAAGAAATTTCATTCTGTGATGAGAATAATGTCAGCGAACCAATTGCCGCCTGGACGCCCACACTTGCAGTGGCCGGGATCGATTATTATAATCACCCTGATATTCCGGAATGGCAGAACAGCATTCTGATGACCACGCTGAAAGCCGGCAAACTGGTTGGCCTTAAGCTGAGTGCTGATGGACTATCTGTTATTGAACAAGCCGATTGGTTTGTCAATCATTACGGACGCTTGCGCGACATCTGCGTTTCGCCCGATGGCCGTGTTTTCCTCGCAGTCAGCAACCGCGACGGGCGTGGCACTCCCAGACCCGGCGATGACCGGATTGTTGAAATAAAGGCGACTGGTACCATTGGGTTGTCAGATAAACCGAAGAAAAACAATTACATGAAAATTGTTCCAAACCCGGTAACCAGTGAAACCGTGGTGCAAATCAGCGAAAGCCATACCGGATCGGAATTCAGGATAGTAAACACCACCGGAAAGGTCATTTTGAGCGGACAAGTCAGGCAGAAACAGTTTAAATTAGAAACAGGCAGCCTTAAACAAGGCTACTATTTTCTTCATGTAAACGGGGAAGCGGGCCAGATATCGGCACCTTTTGTGGTTATGTGATGCCAGCATGAAAGCACCACCTTATTTTTCTGATTTAGTGCAACCCGTCTGCCTGTGCATACAGGCAGGTTTTGATAAGGAGACTTGTTGTCAGGATTTTTTTCTTTTACCGGACAATAATGTATTCACTTACATTAGTGATTGGAGAAATTTAACAGATTCATCGCTACGCTTTGAATGACAGTCTTTTACAGAATGAAACTTAATGAAGTGATGAAATCTCTTTCGTTGGAGAGAATTTTAATCGGTCACTATTGATTCACTTATTGAATTATAGATCACCTCCTGAATCCGGGTCCTGATATTCATTTTGGTTATTTTATTGTTGCCGGCATCCGGATAAACCCGGTTGCTCAGAAAAACATAAACCAGTCCGGTTTTGGGATCGGCCCAGGTATAGGTGCCGGTAAATCCGCTGTGGCCAAAGCTTTGGGGCGAAGCCAAATCGCAGGATGGTCCGGACCCCCCCGCCGGAGCCGGTTTATCAAACCCCAGCCCCCGTCTGTTTTTGTTTTCAGGAAATTGCGCTTTGGTAAATTCAGCCACAACTGCTGAATCAAGAAATACATCCCCGCCATATTCGCCATTTTGTAACAGCATCTGCATAATCACCGCCACATCAAGAGCGTCG
Organism: Bacteroidales bacterium; assembly: GCA_038325075.1. Lineage (GTDB taxonomy): Bacteria > Bacteroidota > Bacteroidia > Bacteroidales > Lentimicrobiaceae > Lentimicrobium. Next base: position 3,423 of record JBBQIQ010000104.1, read on the forward strand.
GAAAAGAGGCCGGCATGTCCTGAAACGCCACCAAGCATGGCTGCAGTGGGATCGTGTACATCGCCATGCACCAATTGTTTCCTGAAAACCGTATCATTCTCAGTAGGTGCAATCCGGCTGATGCTGAACCGGTCGCGCGGGTGATAGCCAATGGTTGCCAGTCCAAGCTTATCGTAGAAATTATGTTTTACATAACTGCTCAACGGCTGGTTTGTAATTTGAGAAAATGCATCCGCCAGCAGAATAAAACCCAGATCGCTGTATTTGTATTCCTTCTTTTTAAGTAATGGAGAGGCAATAATGGAATCAATCACATATTTATGCCAATCATCCGAAAGGTAAATAGCATCGGCAACACGAAGAGGATAACCCAGGCTAAAGTGCCGGGCTATTAAAGTTGAATCTTGTTGATTTCCATCCAATAACTCCCTGTAGAAAGGGATGTAAGGCTGCAAACCTGCCTGATGCGCCATTATTTCACGAATGGTCAAATGTGACTTGTTGCTTTTTCGCAATTCACCCATATAATGGCTTAACTTCTGATCCGGTTCAATGACACCATCACCGGTCAGTTTCATAGCAGTCAGGGTAGTTGAAAGAACTTTTGTAAGCGATGCCAGGTCATACAGATCATCCGCTTTTACAGGGCTCTGTCCTTCATAAGTCTGATTGCCAAAGGCTTTCCGATATACCACCATTCCATTCCTGGCAATGACTATCTGGGCACCCGGAAAAGCGCCTTCTTTAATACTCTCATTAACAAGGGTGTCAATGGCGCTTAAGTCCGCGGAGGCTAACATCCTTTCCTCAGGCAACCCAAATGAAAGACGGATAATATCATGGCGTTCGAGGCCGAAACCACTTTGAAATCCGTTACCAGCCGAAACAGGTAACCTGCCGGTGAGCGGAATAGCCCCGAACAGAGCCTGAGCCGTTAGTTCCTGCATTGCTGCATTATCCTGGTAACTGACCAGCATTGCCGCCATATTAGCACTTTCTTTAAAAGAGGCCAGCCCATAAGGACTCGTAAAAATATTGAGGACCAATGGCATCTGAAGGCTCAATGAATCAATAAAAGATGCTGCCAGGCGGTTAATTCCGAAATTTTTCTGGGGCAGATCGCTGGTTTTCACAAATCCGGCAATCACAAGATTAAATGGTTCCAGCAAGCGGCAGATAGAATCGCATTCTTGCCGGGTAGGCTCTTTCGGAAGATTGAAATGAGTAACCGGAGCATAAGCCGACAGCATTTGCTGGAATGGAGTCAGGCGTTTATCTCCGATAACCAGGCTGGCAATTTTCAGTGTATCCAGCGATTTGAAAGGGATCAGATGATGAGGATCGGACAACAGTGTGATGGCTTCCGCGTTGGCCTTCCGGGTTATCAGTGAAGCCTGAATGGAATTGATATCTTCTGTCAGATTTTCAATGCTGACTTTGCTGACCTTTGAAAGGCCGGATTCGTATTTCCACGTCAATACCCTGCGGCACTTCTCATCAATGAGTTCAGTGGATATAAAGCCGCTGTCGATCGCCCTGCGGATATTGGCTATTGCTTTGCGGACATCGACCGGTAAAAGAAGTATATCGTTGCCTGCTTTCAGTGCATCCACTTCTACCATACCCGGATCTGAAAAGTCAGTCAGCCCCTTCATGTCCATTCCATCGGTGATCACCATTCCGGTGAAACCCATTTCCTGTCGTAATAAATTGTTGATTATCAATGGCGAGAGTGTGGCAATGGCATTGAATCCTGAATCAAGCGCGGGTACAGTCAGGTGAGACACCATGATTCCTTTGACTCCCTCACCAATAAGATACCTGAATGGAAATAGCTCAACAGAATCAAGTTCGGCGCGGCTTTTTTTGATGACAGGTAATGTGTAGTGCGAATCGGAGCCGGTATCTCCGTGCCCGGGGAAGTGCTTGGCCACGGCAATCAGGCCATTGTCTTGCATCCCTTTCATATACCAGCCAGCCTTGGCAGCAACACTGAACCTGTTTTCGCCATACGACCGGGCATTGATGACCGGATTTAAGGGATTGTTGTTGACATCGGCAACCGGTGCAAAATTGATGTGTATGCCTAACCTTGTCAATTGACGGGCAATTTCAGCGCCCATGTCGTATATTAGCGTATCGTTACCGATGGCGCCCAATGTCATGGGTTTCGGAAACCAGGACACACTGTCGAGGCGCATGCCTGCGCCCCATTCGCCATCGATGGCCACAAAAAGCGGGGTCCGGGCAGAAGATTGAAGTTTGTTGGTGACCAAAGCCTGTCTCACAGGCCCACCCTGAAAAAAACACACACCGCCAAGGTTAAGATCTTTTACCAGGGTTACCAGTTCTTCAACATAAGCGGAATCGCGGTTTGAATAGGCCCTAACCATCAGCAACTGGGAAATCCTTTCATCGGGCGACAAACTGTTAAATACAGAATCGACCCACATCCGGGAGGCATTGGTTGCAATTCCCTGAGAAAAGCCATCATTCCGTAAAATCAGAAATATTGAAACTATTAAAAAAATCAGTCGTAAAGAATAGATATTTCGTACCATAAAAGAGTAAAAGCCAGCGTTAGTGTCCATATAAGAGACGGGGTTCAAAGGTACTATGATGCTTTTAATAGTTTTTATTTTTATCAACAAATAATGGCTGATGTCGAAAAAGCCATATTTTTGGCTCAAATTGCACTGCTACATCAAATTGGGAATCAGCGTTCATCGGTTTTCGGGTAGGGTTAGGTATTACAACCAACGGGAGGTGGGTCTGAAGGGATTCTTACTGGCTGTTAAAAGCGTAAAGTGTAGTAACAGTAAAGTAAAGTTCCTGCGTTTTCAATCAGTAGTTCCAGTTCCGGAACGATGAGTTTAACCTGATGGAATAAAATAAGCCTGGCTTTGATTTGATCATCATTTGCACAATAAAATAGATTTACACGCGTCTCTAATCAAAAAGTATCCGAGATGATTCGAAAACTCCTGCTGTTCATGGCGCTTACTCCTTTGTTCGTTACAGCGCAAACAGAGCAGCTTCAGCCGAAACCCGAACCTCTGAGCAGGATATTGTTTGTATTCGACGCCTCGCAAAGTATGATAGGCCGCTGGCAGAGTGATCAAAAAATAAATATTGCCAAGAGGCTTATGAGCAGCCTGCTCGACAGTCTTAAATCCTACAAGAATATTCAGATCGCCTTACGCGTTTACGGCCACCAAAAACAATACCCACCGGCAGACTGTAACGATACAAAGCTCGAGGTTCCATTCAATGACAATAATTTTGATTTGGTTAAAAACCGCATCCTCAGCCTTGTACCAAAAGGCACAACCCCACTGGCCTTCGCATTGGAACAGGCTGCCGGAGATTTTCCGCCCTGCGCTAACTGCCGTAACATCATTATTCTGATTACCGACGGAATTGAGGAATGTTCCGGCGACCCCTGTGCGGCGTCATTGCAGCTTCAGAAAAACGGCATAAGCATGAAACCGTTTATTATAGGTATTGGTCGCGATTTCGAGGATGCATTCAACTGTGTAGGCACCTATTTTGATGCTGCCAGCGAAATATCATTCCAAAAAGCTCTTAACACGGTGATAAGCCAGGCCCTGCATTCAACTACACTCCAGGTTAATCTGCTTGACATTAACAATAAAGCGACCGAATCAAATGTTAATATGACGTTTTATAATCGTGTAAATGGAAAATTTAAATACAACTTCATTCACACATTAAACAACCGAGGGCTGCCCGATACGCTGGTGCTTGATCCACTTATGACTTACGACCTTATTGTAAATACACTGCCACCCACTGGAATCGAAAATATCAGCCTGGTCCCGGGAACTCATGTAACAGTTTCAATCAGCGCCCCTCAGGGAAATCTTAACTTAAAAATCGGGGCAAACGAACGCATTGTCAAAAATCTACAAACAATCGTGCGCCAGCATGGTAAACAAGAGACCATTAATGTGCAGACATTTGGTGAAAACAAAAAATATCTTTGCGGAAGGTATGACCTCGAGATTCTGACATTGCCCAGATTGTACATTGATAATGTGCAGATTTCGCAAAGCCAGACCACCACCATTGACATACCGCTTCCCGGTATAGTTGTGCTCAGGAAAAGTGTGAACGGTTACGGGAGTCTTTACCTCGAAAAGAACGATACCCTTGAATGGATCTATGACCTCAGGGAAACTGTTTTACAGGAAACTTTGGTATTACAGCCGGGCAACTACAGGGTTGTTTACAGATCCAAGAGTTCTCACAGTTCAATTTACACAATTGAAAGTTCCTTCACCATCCTTTCAGGCGGAACAAGTAATGTAAACCTGTTCTCCTACTAACATAAGAATTCCGTAATATTCTGATTATCTGTTATTGAACTATGATAAAACGTTTTGTATGTTTCAATGAAACAATAAGACCTAAGTTGAGCGATTGGAGAGCATCGATAAATCGCTTTTCTTAAGCAAACACCGATTTGGAAATTGTTGCAATTCACCAAAGCCCTGAAAATGATTATCAGTGAATTGCTTACAACTTCCTTATGAATTGAGTGATTTTCTTCTTCAAATTGCTCAATTTGGGTAAGACCTTATACCGTTCAGAAAATTTAAAAATCAAATTCAGGCAATTCATCGGCTCTGCAATAGTGTTCATCTAATCAAAGTCTTAACATGTATGTATTGAGATATATCAATTAGGTTTGGCAAAATATCAACCTAAAACGCACTTTAATTCACCAATTGCCCTGCACTTTCCGGAAACAAAAAATCTATCTTGCGATTTCATTTGAGGCAGGCAGACAAGATCGGAAAGCTACACTTTTTGCTGGCTGAATTCCCTGTGAATAATAAGAATAGCTTACGATTTACGGCCTAACTTTTGAAAAATATCTGATAATGAACATCAAGAGCGCTTCGGAATTACTAATCCAGGCTGAATGTTACAGAATTCTTGCCCTGTTTTATATCAAACCACAGAGCGGGGTTCATAACAATAAGAAAATGCATGACCTGGTTGTAAAATCAGCAGAATTGCTGAATCCAAAAGCACTTGAAGTTTCGAAAAAACTCAGGGTAACAGGAATTCACCAGAATATCGGAGATTTGTCAACTGAATATTTCAGATTGTTTGAAAACCCGGGAAAAGTGTTGGCATATCCATGCAGTAAACATTATATCAGCAAGTTCCGATCAGATTCAGATTCAGATTTAATAAACTGGCTGACAAATATCTATCAGATGGCCGGATATATTCCAGAAAAGGCAAATGAGCCTATCGACCACATTTCGACCGAATTGAATTATATTTATCACCTGTTGATTCATACAGCGAAGGGATTTAAGGAAGACAACATGTCAGCAATTGATCTTTACGGTGGACTGCACTGCAAGTTTGTAAAAGAGCATATAATGAAATGGTTGCCTGAATTTACCCGCTGTATTATAAATAACAGCCAATCGCCGTATTACCTTCAATTATCAATCTTAACCAGAACGATCATCGTTCATTGTCCTAAAGATGATGCCTAAACCGGAATATGGTAGAATGTAAAAAAGCTGCTTTATCCATTGCGGCTGATGGTTTCAAGCATAGGCATATTGGTAATCTCAATCTGATTCCCGTCAATTCTGATAAGGTCATCTTCCTTAAAAGTCTTCAACACCCTGATGGCACTTTCCTTGGTCATACCTGATAAATCAGCCAGATCCTGCCGGATCAGGTTTGTTGAGAAAGGATTCGAATTATATACTTTTGAGGATAGGTAAATCAGGGTATCCGCCATCCTTCCCGGGATTTGTTTTTGAGTAAGGCTGGCTATCTGCTCAAATAAGCCAATGGCCTGGGTGCTGATTTTTCGAATAAAGCTATTGGCAAAATTAGGATTGGTCCTGACCAGATTTTGAATAATATCCGCTTCGACCAGGCAGGCTGTCGTTTCTTCGCATGCCACGGCGGTGTAATGATGCCTTTTATCAACATAGGCACCCGGAACGAAAATATAATCAATCGGTTTGGCAAAACCAATAATCAGCCTCCGGTCATTTTCACTTTCAATATAAAGTTTAACCAACCCTGAAGTTACACAAACAAAATCATAACAAGGTGAGCCCTGTTTGAAAATTATTTCCCCTGCATGGTAATGCATGCTGACACGGCACATATCGACGCGACTGAGTTCATCTTCACTTAATGATTCAAAAATATCAGATCGCTTCTTACAATGTAAGCAACTATATTCCAGAGATTTATTCATAATTTACGCTCTCAGGTCAATTAACAAAGTCTGAATTTACCGCTATTTAGATGTAGAATCATTCAAAATAGGCCATTAAAACAGCAAATCGGATGATCTATATCAATCAAATACAAGAATAAATCACCACCTGTGTGCAAATATATCATTAATTCATGACATGCTGATAAGCATATAAATAGTTTCTTTGATGTATTAAAGAAAAGTCAACTGAAATGAAGAAAACCAGCTCCAGATTAACCTCAGCAATTGCCATATCAATAATTGCTTTCATGACATTCCTTACCGGGTGCGAATATGAATTTATAGAACCGGAATATATCCCGCCTCCACCCGATGTAGTGAGTTTTACAACCGACATCATGCCAATTTTCAACACTAGTTGCAATATGAGCGGATGTCATGCTGCAGGTGCATTTGCGCCCGATCTTTCACCGGCAAATGCTTATTCAAACCTTCAGAATGGATTTATAAATACTGCAGACCCATCCAGTAGCCTTATATACACATCAATGGCAACCGGAAGTATGAAATCCTTTACTACAACCAGTGAAGCAAACCTGGTACTTGCCTGGATTCAAAAAGGGGCTCTCAATAATTAATATCATTAATCTATTTTTTAAAAGGCACAAAAATGAAAAATTCTAACTTTTATTACAGAATAAGTGTACTTGCAATCATAGCATTCTTTCTCAGTTGCTTTTCAGGATTTGCACAGGAAGAAGCAACAGAAGAACCGGCAAAAGAACGCCCAGCAAGACCTGCATTTGAAAGCGGATTACTATTTGATGGCGCAACCACTACACTTCAGCCTTCAAAAACCCTTGAAATGATTATTCAGCATCGTTTCGGAACGATGGACAATGGTGTAAAGGATCTCTACGGAATATGGGCACCATCGAATATAAGACTCGGAATGAACTACAGCATTCTTAACAACCTGATGGTTGGAATTGGTACGACCAAGTTTAATAAAATGCAGGATATTCAGGTCAAATATAACGTGTTGCAGCAAACCCGCTCCAACAAAATACCTGTTACCATTTCTTTATATGAAGTTGTGGGGATTGATGGAAGTTCGGATGATAAATTCGGCGTGAACTACAAATTCAGCCATCGGATTAACTATTTTACCCAGATTATTATTTCCCGCAGGTTCAACGATATGTTCTCACTGCAGATTGCTCCGGGTTTCACTCATTACAATTCAGTTGATTCAACACTGGACCACGAGCGGCTATCATTTTCATTTGCCGGAAGGGTTAAATTTTCACCACAAAGCTCATTTATTATCGGCGCTGATATCCCACTCAGGATACAGGGAATTTCGGAGCACTCCGAGGATTTTAACAAAACGAACGCCAACTGGAACCAAATGCTGCCAAATATCAACATTGGCTACGAGGTGTCCACCAGTACCCATGCATTCCATCTTTACCTTGCATCAGGTCAGGGAATACTCCCTCAAGAAAATATAATGTTCAATAAAAACGACTTTTTTGCAAAAGGCATCCTTATTGGGTTGAATATTACCCGACTATGGAACTTCTGATCACCTACAAAAGAATTGGAACATTATTTGTAATAAATCGGAAGTTATTAATCTAAAACGAAAACAAAATGAAAAAAACGTTTAATCTTGCTGCAATTATCTGCACCGTTGTCCTCTTTATGGCAGCGAATGTTTCTTATGCCCAAAAGGCCGGTGGCCCCTGGACAATTCCTGCCAAATATAAATCTATGAAGAGCACCATTAAAGCCGGTGATCCTTCAATTAACTCAACCGGTAAGGAATTATACAACAAGCACTGCAAATCGTGCCACGGTGCAAAAGGACTGGGTGATGGTCCAAAAGCTGCAAATCTCAAAACCAGCACCGGTGACTTTTCATCAAAAAAATTCCAGGACCAGGCTGATGGGGATATTTACTACCAGTCGTTCGTTGGCCGCGATGAAATGCCAAACTTTGAAAAGAAAATCCTGGATGAATCCGACCGCTGGGCAGTCGTTTACTTTATGCGCACAATGAAAAAATAAGTAAGCATGGCCTGAGGATATTCTTCAACAAAGATATTCTCAGGCTATTATCCTGGTTTAAGAATATTGAAATGACCTACAAACCAACTAAGAGACTTCTTCTAAAACTGCTTCCCGTAGCTGCATTGTTGATGGTCAGCATGGCAATATTTTCCGGAACTTCGGCTTCTGATAAAAAGGCCAGGCATCTTGATGAAGAGAGCAAACAATGCTTAAAGTGTCATGCCCAGGCCATGTATATGTTAACAGATTCCACTACCGGTGATTCTGTAAAAATGAAAATGTACACTGAACTTAGAATTGATCCGGTAAACTTCCTCAGCAGCACACACGGCGCTTTCAAATGCACCGACTGCCATTCAAGTGATTACAACACTGTTCCCCATCCTGCAAGTGTGAAATTTGAAACGGATTATACGTGCCTCGATTGCCATGGTGGTGATGAGCAGTATGCCTCTTTCCATTTTGAAACCATCGACGAGGAGTATGCACAAAGTGTTCATGCCGACAGTCTTGGAACAGATTTCAATTGCTGGAGTTGTCACAATCCACATTCTTACAAGCTAACTGGTCCGAATGAAACGGTCGTCAATAAAGTAGCGATTGATAACGGGATGTGTCTGAATTGTCATGGTAATGCCATCAAATTCGAAAATATTACCACTAAGGAAATTCCTAACCTGATTAACAGACATGATTGGCTGCCTAACCAGGCTTTGCACTTTACTAAAGTAAGGTGCATTGATTGTCATGCAGCACAAAACGATAGCCTGATGGTCGCCCACCTGATAAAACCATCAAAAGACGCTGTGAAAAAATGTGTGGAATGCCATTCAACAAACTCTATTTTGATGGCTTCACTCTATAAACACGCGGTCAGGGAGAAAAGAAATGAACTTGGTTTTTACAACGGGGTGATTACAAATGAAGCCTATATTATCGGGGCCAACAGGAATTATTACCTGAATGTGGCAAGTATAGCCATCTTTATACTAACCTTACTTGGAATCGCTGTTCATATTACAATACGAATTACTAAATCCCGCAGAAATGCAAGTAAATAAACTCTACCTATACCCTGTCTGGGTCAGACTATGGCATGTTACAAATGCCTTAATGTGTCTGATCCTGATCCTCTCCGGAATCAGTATGCAGTATTCAAATCCTGACTATCCTTTTATCCGATTCGATCTGGCCGTTTCTATGCATAACATCAGCGGTATAATTCTTACCGTTTCATACCTGATGTTTTTTATTGGTAACTGGTCAACGAGTAATGGTAAACATTATAAAATCAGAATCAGGGGCCTTATTCATTCCCTTATCAGACAGGGGAGGTATTATGCATTTGGGATTTTTAAAGGTGAAAATCCACCTTACCCGGTTTCAAAAGAGATGAAATTCAACCCGTTACAAAAGTTTACCTATGCGTTGACTATGTATGTTTTTGTTCCACTGGTCTTTATTACTGGTTGGGCCCTTTTGTTCCCCGGAATGATTATCACAAACTTCCTTAACTTCGGTGGCATTCTACTTACCAGCCTGTTGCATGTTACAGCCGGATTTCTTATTTCTCTTTTTCTGATCATCCACCTCTATTTCTGCACCTTTGGTCATTCACCTTCCAGCAACTTTAAGAGTATGATCGACGGGTATCACGAACCGCATTAATAATTCACATCACAATCAATTCATAACACAATCGATTCACAACACACACAATTCACATTTTCACAAACAAAAACAAATGACCATGAAACGAAAAACTCTGTTTCTAACCCTGATTACAGCGGGCTTACTCTTAGCCGGCAATGTATTTATGACAGGATGTACCAAAGAAGGCCCCGCTGGCAAAGACGGTGTCAATGGTGCTGCTGGTTCCGATGGTGCCAATGGTGCCGATGGAACTGCATCTTGCATTACCTGCCATAGCCCCGAAGGAATCGAACTGGCAGCAGTCCAGTACGAGCTATCAAAACACTCTTATGGCGAAGCTGCATTTGAAGAAGCAGGAAGCACAACCTGCGGGCCTTGCCACTTGTCAGAAGCATTCAAATATGTTTGCGTAAACAACACGCCTTCTACATTTACACTTAACACAACAACCAACAAGTATGTGAATGACTTTTTTGTAGCGCCAACCGCTGCTTATGGAGAAATTAACTGCGGTACCTGTCACAGCAGTATTCACACAACTTATGGTGAAGGCGATTTGGCACTAACAACTGTTGCACCCGTTTCAATGAACATGTGGGGCGGTGCCAAAACCATTAACCTTACCGCTGATGGCGGACGTAGCAATTTATGTGTTAAATGTCATCAGCCACGTCCATTCACAGCCGGATTGACCGATGGTAATGTTATTGATTATGTAGGTCTGGCTTCAAATCCAACTGCAGTATTTTATGATGCAGCCGGAACAGGTAACAAGTTGAGACCAGGTTACAGAACCCATACCCATTATGGAACAGCAGGTGCTGTATTTGCTGGTATGGGTGGCGTGGAGTTTTCGGGGCTTGCTTTTGAAAATTCAGCACACACTGCACTTGCTTCCTGTCAGGATTGCCACATGGCAACCATGCAGGGTAAGGCTGGTGGACACACTTTCTTCGCAAAAGGCAATTTCAATGGTTGTAATGATTCAGGATGCCACACTGATGCCAGTGCA